>JAGASC010000367.1 GCA_017621905.1 Roseburia sp. | reverse complement strand
TACAAGAAAACGGTGGTCTCCCGGTGGATGTTCCCGTCCCCGTTGAAGTACGATATGCCGATCTCGCCCGGTGTGGCGGAGCGGCAGCTCTCCCGCATACTGGAACTGGCGGGCTGTAAGCACGTGCGCTTCCACGACCTGCGCCATACCTTCGCAACGCTGGCGCTCCAGGGCGGCATGGACATCAAGACCCTCTCCGCCATGCTGGGCCATGTGTCGGCGGCGACCACGCTGGACATCTATACCCACATCACCGACGATATGCAGCGGCAGGCCGCGGCCAACATCGACCGCGGCATCGGCAAGGCCGCACCGCCTGAGAACGACTCCGAGCCGGGGGAGGATACTGCATCCGGCCAAAGCGAAACGAATGGCATGACCGACTTCCAGCCCGTCCCGCGCAAGCAGCGCAGACCCGGCACCGGATGCATCACGCAGAAAGGGGCGAACCTGTGGGAGGGCCGCTACTCGCCCACCTGGATCGATGGCAAAAAGCACGCCCGCAACGTCTACGCCCACACCCGCGAGGAATGCGAGGAGAAGCTCAAGGTGCTGATCATCGAGATGAAGACAGAGCTGGCAGAGCTGAAACGGCAAAAGGCGGAAGGCACACTTCCGCCACAGGAGCCGATGAAGGGTAAGAAGGGCAGGAGGAAAGCGAAGAAGGCGAAAAAGAGTAAGTAAAAAGAACTACCGCCATGGGTGCCGATTACTCGGTACCCATGGCGGTGATTTTGTCGTATTAGCCTGGAAAGGCGTTTATAAATACAAAGTGAATGTGCCGTTTCTTAATTCGGTGCAGCGTACAGAGGTCCACCCTTCCAGCCCCTTGGCCTTTCGATGAAGGACTCTAATATCTACAGCTTTGTTAGTGCTTGAAAAAGTAATCATACGAGTTCCTGGCAGATATTCTAAGTTAATTGACTCAGAAATGATTTCTGGGTTTATTGTTGCATATGCTTTCGTTGGCTCTAATGTATCTGTAACAGCAAGAATGTAAAGAAGCGGGTTATCTCTAATGGTAATAGTTTTGTATGCTTCGCCCAAATCCGGGTTCAGATTATAGCGTTCATATAGCTCGCGAGTATCGTCCGATTGCTTCCAGATGTTGTGAACTAAGATACAATCAGCAATATACGAAAAGATAGGGAGCTGATATTCAGAAAAGTGCCTATCACGGAAATAAAAATCATTTAAAGATACCGGATATCGAGCCTCGTGCAGTACAGACAAATATGCGGATAGGTAATTTTTAATCATTCTATCGTAAAATAGATAGCCTCCGATAATTCCGTGATCCAGTCGGGTACGCTCGTTAATGCAATAGTTAAAATATCGTGTTACTACAGTGCTTGTATACTGGTGACCACGTATTTTCGCGCCAGTATTAAACTGTAATTTCGAATGCCGCGCTATTGTACAAGACCGCTGTGTAAGTTCACGAAGTAACGCACTTTCTACGCTAACTGTATGTCCATCTGTCAAATGTGTTGTGCTACTAAATGCGCCGGGATAAGCCGAGAAAGGAGAAAGACTTATCCCCAACTCTGCTTTTACTTGGCGCATCGCACGGTATTCTTCAAAGCGAATTTTAGAATTGCGCTGAGGATAAATGTTATTTGGAGTAGGCGCTCTTGCTGGTATTGCAATTGGAGAATCTTCTCTTTCTGCTACACAATATCCATAATCATGGTATAGAAATGTTAGAAACCAAAGGTATGAAAAAGGGAAATATCCTGGATGTACAATTGAAAGCGAGTTCTCAGCACTCAAACAATTCTCGATTAACAGGCCTAAAAAGAAACCAGAAACTGTATGTATTGCGCGTTCGGCAGGAAGTGCATATTGCCTATCGAATTCAAAAGATAGAACGCGCTCCTTACGCGCGGCTAAAAAGTAGTTTTCGAGAAATATTGCTGCATCTTCTGGATTGAGGAGCAAAGGCAACTCCTTTTCACCATTTTCAAAATATTGGTGAATAAATCTTCTTGATGTATCTGCCTGTAGAATGTTTTCTGCTTTGATATCTGCACGATAATAATTCCAGGCAATGTTATTTTTGCCTAATAAACTGTCTTTTATAAAATCAGAGAAAAGCATAGTCTCACCATTTAAAATATATAAAAATATCAATTTAGGACAACGATTATTATCTTGAGTTGAATGATAATGCATTAATATGTGCCGTCTGTAATTCCAGCAATGTTTCCCTTGGAAGATTTACATATGCACGTTCAATCATCTTTCCAACAGTATCAATTTTCTGACAAAGGTGTTGCTGCACAAATAGCATTACTTCTTGTAACATTTGTCCAACGAGACAGTAATCAAGCTTGGCTCTGCGCCATACTACAGATGGCGTTCCCCCAAAAAGTCTTTCACCATCGCTACAAACGAGTAAGAAAGCAGTTGCTTGTAACATTCCATTCTCATCGTGATCATAATGTTTATCGCGCATAGTTTCAAACATAATAAAATTGTCATATAACCGTTGATTACCGGAAAAGACTTCAACTTTGTCTAATTTGGTTCTGGATTTGCTATATTTAAAACATTTCATGCAGTTGTTTAAACCGGCAACAAAAAGTGCTTCATTCAATGTGGTATCATTCGTGGCGCAAATACGTTGTAAATAATCAATTCCTCTGTCAATATCAGCTTTATGAAGAAACAGATCTATAAAATGTTTTCTTTGCGGATTATCCATCGGGATCTCAATTGGAATGGCATTTTCTGCAAAGGGCCCTTCTACAAGAAATCTGTTGTTCTCTTTATCAAAAGTAACTTGGTAGTTTATCATGGTTGCACCTCAAATGAATACATGATAAATTATAACATAACAATCAGTGTTTGTCATTGAGAGATAGAAAGACTGCTTTTAATCGAATGATTATCAAATCCTGCGCCGCAATAGACAATGAATAAGCCCCCAGGAGCGTCGCTCCTGGGGGCTTTGGTCCGAGTGACACGATTCGAACGTGCGATCTCCACATCCCAAATGTGGCGCGGTACCAACTCCGCTACACCCGGATATTCAGTTTTTGCCATTATACCACGCTGGGGGTGAAAATCAAAGATTTTCCTGTCTGTGGTCATTCCTGTGGTCAAGGCCGCTTTTCAGCCCGGTTTTGCAAACCAGTCAAATCCCGTAAACGCCCGTGTTGCAAGGCTTTCCGGGCTTCCACTTTTCTGGTCGTGGATGGAGTCCACAGCACTCCCAAAGCAGGCGCGCTACCAACTGCGCTACACCCGGAAATATTTAAGTATTATAACAGGTGAATACGATTCTGTCCAGCCCTTACCTGACGTGTTTTCGATTCACACTGCCATTCACACTGCCATTCACACTGCCATTTACACTATATAGCGCAGGTACTTGCCGGGTAGCCGTATTAGACAGGGTGCTTCCCAGAGCCTGTGGTATGTCATGATTTACCGCCCGGAAGATATCCGGACACATCACCCCATCTGAAGCTGAGCGGCTTGATCGTCACCCTCAATTTTCTTCATCAGTGTGGAGTCATGCCGCATGATGTGGTCGAAGGTATCTTTCAGAGAAAGGAATAGCCGAGGCTGCACATGGTACTTATTCGTGTTCTGCGGCTGCGATACGAGATTGATATGCTCCAGCCGGACAGGATGCAGGCTCATGTCAATTCTCCATTTGCCCACCATCGTCTGCATCTCAAAGTACCGATTGTCGTATTGGAATGGGAGACAGTGCTCCGTGCAGAGCTGTACCAGCGTATCCGTTGTTTCGCCAATACGCTCCTTGTTTGTGATCGGGATAAAAAAACAACATTTTGCTTGGGGCTTGGCTTACAGTGCCGGCAAGGACAGTAGCCTGCATGTACGGCATCTTGATATCTCGGAAATCCGACAAGCTGCGTCAGGCCGGTGATTTGCGGACAGTTCCTGCGGTGGAAGGTCCGATAGCCCCTGCTGGCCCAGAAGGCCAGGCCGGGCTGAGAGAGCGCCATAACCGTGTTCCGCTCAGAGTCCGTCAGAACTCCCTTTTTCAGCGTAGTCTCGCGTTCTTCCTTCGCCCACTTGAAACGGCCAATGGCGCTCTTTTCACCCTTGGCCAAGTTCCGTTCAGCCTGCTTCTGCGGGGCCTGAATAGCCGTTTGGACTTGCCTTGAAAAGTTGATGCCTTTGCGCTCAATCGTGTCCTGATTGCGCTCCCAAAGCGCATCCAGGTATTCCTCCCGACAACAGGAACAGGGCTTGTACTTGCGCCGGATCGGGGCTTTGAAGGATGTATAGGCGGGAAGGTACTTATCCTCAGGGAGCAGCTCGCAGTCAGAGCGATGGAGCAGTTTGGCATCCGGATCGTAGAGCAAGGGAAAGACCGTGGTGCCTTTCAAGGCGGTGTAGTCCTTTACCCACTTTTTCGGCGGCTGGAGCAAGTAGCTCTGCTGAAATCCAATACCCTTCACGAGCGCCTGAATCGCCAGAATGTCGTTTTGCGAGCAGTGTGCAGGCTCAGGCACCGGAATGCCTCTTGCCGCACAGAGTTTGTAGGGACTGCCGACAGAGGCTTTCTGACTGGAAAGGAAACCGTAAATGTAATCACCGAGAAAGATGACTTTTCCGGCAGGGTTCCGGACCTGAGCGATCTTGGTGAACATGTTGTATAGGTCGTTGGCCTCCTGATGCCACCAGCAAATGATATCATCCGGCCTCAGCCACTTCTGGAATGCGACCAGACCGGAGTACAGGGCCTCTCCATCCAAAAAAGCCTGACGATTCCATCCGAAAAAGGCCATGTGATTCCAATCCTGGAAGGAGGCGTCTTTCGGGCGGAAGAGCACAGAGAAAGTATCCACCGTATTCCATGCCGCATCGACGCGGCTGGCGGCGAGCTGCGTTGGCCAATGGCTGCCATGCCGATTATTTTTGGCCCGATTTAAGTAGTGGGTCATGTATCGTCTGTGATATCGTATTTAATATGAACTGGGTACATCAACCTCGGAAGCAGCCTCCATCTTGAACTTGTCCATAGCGGCACGGGCCTCGGGGACGTTAATCTTGTTGCTCTTGTTAGACATAACTCTTTTCTCCTTTTCCGTTTGAAATCGGGTTGCGTTTGGGTATCGCGAGCATAGGTTGTGTCGAAATGAAGAGAATATGCCGCTGTTTTGCTGAAAAAATTTGGAACGACTGCAAAAAAATCCGGTTCAGAGCGGAATCCGCAGGGAAATCCCCGCTGCTTTTTGAAAGGAATAGCGGCGCCGCCTTGCATTTTGCGACGAACGTGCTACAATAAAGCTGGATGTTTCCGGCGGATGTGTTCCCGCCGGAGAGAAGCCGTCAAAGCGGCACACAAAGAAAACGTAAAAGACGAAAAGAGGGTGACTTTCAGCAATGGAATGGATGACGACAGTAGACGCCCCGGGAAAGGTCTGTCTCATGCAGGGCAATGAAGCCATTGTCCGCGGCGCAGTGGAAGCAGGCATCAATTTCGCGGCGTCTTATCCGGGCTCTCCGTCCTCCCAGGTGCTGGGCATGCTGGGCCGTATCGCAAGGGACCGGAATTTTTATGCGGAGTGGTCCACCAACGAGGTCTGCGCCATGGAGGCGTGCATCGGTGCGTCTCTGGCAAACGCCAGGGCGCTTTGCATCGTGAAGCAGAACGGCCTTTTGTGCGTGGCGGACGCCCTGCACTGCGGCGCGCAGCACGGCGTGAAGGGCGGATTGGTCATCGTAACCTCCGATGACCCCAGTGCCCACTCCAGCACCAACGAATTCGACTCCCGCTATCAGGCCATGTCCTCCTCCGTGCCCATGCTGGAGCCTACCAGCATGCAGGAGACCAAGGACATGATCCCCTACGCCTTCGAGCTGTCGGAGCGCACCGGCCAGATGGTCATCGTGCGCCTGACCACCCGCGTGTGCCACGGCCGCGGCAACGTGGTGCTGGGAGAGCTGCCGGAAAAGCCCCACGCCATGAAGACCGTGGGCGAGTGGGACCGCATGGCCTGCGTCAGCTACCTCCACGACACCATGCTGCGCAGGATGGACGCACTGAAGGCGGAATTTGAGCAGTGCCCGTATAACCACTATGTGGGTCCCCGGCAGCCCAAGGAGCTGATCGTGGCCGGCGGCACCGGCAGGCTCTACGGCCTGGAGGCGGTGGAGGCCCTGGGCCTTTCGGACCGCGTGGGCCTTTTGAGTTTGGCTACCGTCTGGCCGCTGCCGGAGCAGTACATCCTTGACCACCTGAAGGGCGTTGAAAAGGTGCTGGTGCTGGAGGAGGTGGACCCCTTCCTGGAGCAGAACCTGGCCGCCATTGCGGGCCGCAACCAGCTGCAGCTGTCCTTCATCGGCCGGTCCGACGGGGCGCTGCCCAAGATCGGCGAGCTGGACCCCGATAACGTGCTCTCCGCCGTGGCGGCCCTGGTGGGCACCACCGTGGAGAAGAAGGCCGACCCCGCCGACCTTCCGGAGCGGGAGCTGACCTTCTGCGCAGGCTGC
>JAGASC010000366.1 GCA_017621905.1 Roseburia sp. | reverse complement strand
ATTTTGTAACTGTTCATTACCTTCACAGTTACAATCGCAAGCCCATTAAATCGCTCCGAGATGGGTCTTGCTGGTCAAAATTGCATAAATTTTCTCTTATAATAGCATTTCTGAAAACATATGACAACAAAAAAATCATTATCGCAATATCATGAAAAAATTCAGTAAAAAAATGTTTTTCAAATTTTAAAATGCAAAAAATAAACTTTCCCTCGCCTCGAACATTTATTTCTGTTATAATAAAAAAGGCGAGACTCTTAAAAAAATTCATAAATTTTCATTGCATGAATGGTATCTATCTATTGATTTTTGATAGCATTTATGCTATCATTTGTCTAGGATATGAATATGCAGATTGGAGATACTATGGCATACAATATCATATTCTATGAAAAAGAAAACGGCGAATCAGAAATCTGGAATTTTCTTGAAAAATTGCGTAAAAAATCGACCACAAATAAAGATGCTCGAGTACAATATAAACAAGCAACTCTTTACATCGAATTACTACAAAATAACGGCACAAGACTCCCAGACAACATTACCAAACACATTGACGAAAATATCTGGGAACTCCGTCCTGGCAATAACCGGATTTTTTACTTTTTTTGTGATAATGATTCCTTCGTACTTCTTCACAGTTTTCGCAAGAAAACTCAGAAAACTCCTCGTCGTGAAATTGAAAAAGCAAAAGCTGAACGTGACGATTATTTATCCCGAAAGGAGGATTGAATTTTATGAAAACCTGGAGCGAATATAAAGAACATGTAAAAACTGTAGATCCTGCCGGTGGCAGAGATTTAGCCGATATTGAAGAACAGGCAAATATTATCAGCGCGGTCATAAAACAACGTAATGCGCTTGGTTTAAGTCAACGTGACCTCGCTAATATTTGCGGTATTCCCCAATCCTCCGTTGCAAGAATTGAATCTTTCCAAACTACACCAAATCTTGCTACACTTCTAAAATTATTACGACCACTAGGCTTAAAACTAACAGTATCAAAATAATGCGGCTCCTACAGGAGCCGCTTCTTCATCTACTATCATTTCTGCTCTATCCCAATACTTCCTCCGGCATCCAATTCGAACCAGAATTCCACGCCATTTTCATAATTATCCACGCCGCACTCCTGATGGAAGGATTCCATAATCGCCTTTACAATGGAAAGCCCGATACCGCTGCCGCCATATTCTCTGGTTCTGGCTTTATCCACCTTATAAAATTTATTCCAGATTTTATCCACATCCTCCTCCGGAATCGGATTTCCCGTGTTGAAAACACCAACCCGGACGCAGTCTCCTTTTTTCATATAGCGCACTGCAATCTCTTTTGTTCCGGCAGCATAGTGGATGGCATTGCTCATATAATTGGTCACCACTTCCTCCACCATGAACTCGTCCGCCCACACGTAAAGGGGGGCTGTCGGGTATTCCGTAAGCCGGATGCCATTCTGATTCAGTAATATTTCAACAGAGTGAAGTACCCCGGAAATCAGCTCCGTCAAATCAAAACGTTCCATATTCACTGTCTCTTGCCCAGATTCCAGTTGATTTAACGTCAGAAGCTTCTTTACCATCCGGTTCATCTTATCTGCCTCATCCATGATGACCTCACAGTAAAAATCCCTGCTCTGCTCATCATCATTGATGCACTCCTTCAAGCCTTCCGCATAGCCCTGTATCAGCGCCAATGGTGTCTTAAGTTCATGGGACACATTGGACAAAAACTCCGTCCGCATCTGCTCAATCTGATCCTTTTTCTCAATATCCACCAAAAGCTGATTATTGGCACTCTTTAGCTCAGAAATCGTCTCTTCCAAGGTGGTGGACAGCGCATTCATATGGTCTCCCAGTTCGTCAATCTCATTTTTTATATAGCCTTTTGACCGATATTTCGCCTCAAAGTCCAGTGCCGCCATACGTTTGGAAAGATAAGTAATTTCAAGAATCGGCGTAGTAATCCCCCGGGAAACCACCAGCGCAACAATGATTCCCACAAGACAGGCCCCAAAGGCGATATAAGCCAGAAACTGATTTGAAATTTTTACACTCTCCCGGATACTTTCCAGCGCGGTACGCATGAGAATCCGGTTACCGTTCGAGAGCACCCCGTACAACATCAGATATTCCGACTCCAGACGTGTATCTGTCCGTTTTAACAGTACATAATTATCCTGCTGAACCAAATACTCTGCCTGTCCGCTCCAAATATCCAAAACCATGGAAAGTTCCATGGAAAGTCTCTCCGGGTCGCTCACGGAAGAACGGACAATGACACGACTTCTGTTTGACTGGGTAATAATTACTTCAATATTGCCATTGGCACAGAGTTTTTCAAAGGTCACGTCAAATTGTGAGGACGTGAGCAGTCCGGAAACACTTGCTGCATCTATCACAGCAAAACCTTCCATTAATGTTTTCTGTTTATTTTCTACATAAAATCGTTCCAGAAATACTGTGTTCAAAAACCAGCAGAGCAATACGGTTCCCGCCAACAGACTGATGATAACAATCGCGATCTGCCGGGTCAGGGATCCCTGTTTTTGTTTTTTTGTTCTTTTTTGTGTCAATGTCATTGATTTATCACCTGCTTGAAATATATTAGACATACTGTTCCATTTTGCGGTGGCATTCTGTTTTCATGCAGCCTGCCAGAAGCATCCCGAGCCGAGATTTTGTCATTTTACAGAAACATTTGTAAGTATCTGACTCTCTCCGGAATTCGTCTTTACAAAAGTGATTTTATCACTTTTTAAAAGCCGGAACAACACACTCGCATCATTTCATCGTTTTTTCACAGAAAAAAGACTTCTGGGGTTTCCTTCCAGAAGTCTTTCTTATAAACTCTATTTTGTTTTCACATGTCAACAATGAACTTATCCGGCTGATATGCGAATCGTAATCTTATTGTAACAGTGAGGGAATCTGAACTGTTACATCTTATTCCGCTTCCTCGGCAAGGACTCTCTCGATATGCATGGCCAGATATCCGATTTCAATCTCCGGAAGCTGCTCATGAAAGTACTCCGACAAATGATCACAGACCGTCGCAGCAATGCCAAATGATCTGGGGAACTGATGCTCCATATACCGGTTCATATTTACCTTCAATGCTTCCTTATTCAGGATCCTTGCCGCCATATACTTAATGTGGTTCATGAGACGATTATAAGATAATGTCTGTACATCAATGGTTTTGCCAATTTCCTTTTCAATCAGCGTAATACATTCGCGGACTGCTGTCGCAATCTGCATAGCGCCGGAAACTTTTTCATCACAGATGGCCGAGTGCACATGAAGAGCAATATAACCTATCTCATGGTCATCAATCTCGATGCCATCTGTTGCTTTTAACAATTCTTTTGACAACTGGGCAATTCTGTATTCCTTATAAAACAATACCTGAATGTCCTGCGTCAGGGGATTGCTGATGCCCTGACCACTTCGCATACGCTTCATTGCAAATGCGATGTGATCGGCCATCGGGAACAATATGCTCTTATCTACCTTGCCAAATTCTTTTTCTGCTTCGTGTAAAATCGCATTGGCCACTTCCAGATACTGCGGTGCAATACCCGAAAGCTGCTTTCTTCCGGTTCCTTTTTCTTCCGCGCTTTGCAGCGAATAAATGCTGCAGCTCTCATCCGGTTCTATCCGCTCATTTACTTTTTTCCCAAAGCCAATGCCTTTTCCAAGAATGAGATATTCCCTGGAACTGTTTTCTTTCAGCGCCAGCAAAGCATTATGATTCAGCGATTTCGTAACTCGATACATATCTTCCCCCTGCTCCAGATCAACGGAACGTCTTACTCACCATATTCATCAATGGCAAACAAGTCCTCTCCCGCTTTTATCTCTCCCGTTTTTAACAGACGGATTTTCTGGTTCTCTGCCATTTCCACACACAATACCGGAGATACCAGCGACGGTGCATTTTTCTTTACATAATCGATATCAATTTTCAGCAGCTCGTCGCCACATTTTACGCTCTGGCCTTCTTTTACCAGCACTTCAAATCCGGCACCGTTTAATTTTACCGTATCAATTCCCACATGAATGAGCATGTCAATTCCGTCTGCGGTTTTAAAGCCAATGGCATGATTGCTTGGGAATACAAAGCCAATTTCGCCATCTGCCGGAGCTTTTACGATTCCGGCCGTTGGTTCTACGACAGCACCGTCGCCCATCATTCTCTCTGCAAATGCTTCGTCGGGCGCTGTGGAAAGGTCTGCTGCGATTCCGTCAAAAGGACTTTTTATGATAATTGATTTTACCACATTTTGCTGCTCTTTTGATATAGTATCCTGTGATTTTTCTTCATTTTTTTTCTCAATTTCTTTTTCTGCGATAAGCTGGTCTGCTTCTGCGGTACTTAAGAAATCTTCCAGATTTGATTTGATCACCGTTACCTTTGGTCCATAAATAATCTGCACACCCTGACCTTTGTGAATAACGCCGGATGCACCTGTCGCTTTCAGGCGTCCGTCATCTACAAGGGCAGCGTCAAATACGGTACATCTCAGTCTCGTCGCACAGCAGTCCACATCGGAAATATTTTTCTTTCCGCCAAGGCCGAGGCAGATTTCTCTGGACAGCTCGTCCCCTGCCGCACCTGCATTTTCTGCGTTTTCTCCTTTTTTCCTTGCCTCCACATCTTTTCTGGTGTAAAGTTTCACTTCATCGTCACCATCCTCGCGGCCCGGTGTCTTATAGTTGAATTTGCGAATAAGGAAGGAGAACAGGAAATAGTATACAAAAAAGTAAGCGATTCCCACAATTACAATCCAGATCCAGTTTGTCTTGTCATTTCCCTGCAGAATACCGAACAGGAACATATCGATAAGTCCGCCGGAGAAGGTCATTCCGACACCTACATTGAACACATGCATCAGCATGTAGGCAAGACCGGCAAATACACAGTGGATGACATACAACAACGGTGCTACGAACAGGAATGTAAACTCCAGCGGCTCGGTAATACCGGTCAGCATAGAAGTCAGTGCCGCGGATACCAATAATCCCTGTACCGCTTTTTTCTTTTCCGGTTTTGCGGTTTTATACATTGCCAGTGCTGCACCCGGAAGACCGAAAATCATGAGCGGGAATTTACCGGACATAAAACGGGTGGCAGATACGGCAAAATGCTCCACCGTCGGGTCTGCCAGCTGGGCAAAGAAAATATTCTGGGCGCCCTCGACCATCTGACCGCCTACTTCTAACACTCCGCCCACACCGGTCTGCCAGAATGGAAGGTAAAATACGTGGTGAAGACCAAAAGGAATCAGCGCACGCTCCATCACACCGTAAATCCAGGTTCCGGCGTATCCGGATTCCAGCACCAGGTTACCTACACTGTAGATGGCCTGCTGGATTGGTGGCCAGATGTAGAACATGGCAATACCTACTGCGGTGTACACAAGGGCTGAAATAATCGGCACAAATCTGGTTCCTCCGAAAAAGGATAATACCTGCGGAAGTTCGATTTTGTAAAAACGATTGTGAAGTGCGGCAACTCCAAGCCCTACGATGATACCGCCGAATACACCCATCTGCAGGGAGGTGATTCCCACAACGGAAGTGGTTGCACCACTGAGCATGCTCTCGGCACCGCCGTGAATCTGAATCATGGCACTGATGGACGCGTGCATGATAAAGAATGCGATGGCTGCGGACAGGGCTGCCACTTCTTTTTCTTTCTTTGCCATACCGATGGCAACACCCATAGCAAAAATAATCGGCAGATTGGCGAACACAATATCGCCTGCTTCACTCATAACAGTGAAAATCGTGTTCAAAAAGGTTCCTGGGCCCATGATTCCCATAAGGCCGTAGGTATTTAACATGGTTTCGTTTGTAAATGATCCGCCAATGCCAAGCAACAGGCCTGCTACCGGCAGAATTGCGATTGGAAGCATGAATGATCTTCCGATTCTTTGAAGTACTCCAAAAATTTTGTCTTTCATAGACTGCACTCTCCTTTTCCTGTGATATGATTAGGAATCGCTTCGCGAATCCTATAATTGTGTATTATGTGCGTTTTTGCATTTTTACATAACAAAAAAGGCATTAACGCGCATAAATTCACTTAATGATTTATGTTAGTTAATGCCTGCATGACCAGTTACATACTATATAAAAATATATAGCACAGTTGGCGAGATTTGTCCAGTGTTTTTTACATATTCCCATTTGACACTAGTTATCAACAGTAACAATTGAGATACCTTCACTGTTACGGGCATCCAGCCCCCTAAATATTATCCATGAATCTTATAAAGAGTCGCACCTCCACAGGAAGATTCCTTCGTGATATACTGAGGAATTTTATTCTTTAGCATATCCTTGTGGTGAAAGTGCAGATGACCGGTAATCAATGCTCTAACCGAAGAATCCTCTGCTGTTATTCGATTCAATATACGTATATTGTTGTTTCTGGCATCACCATCATTACCGATATAGAAAGCATGCCCCGACCAGAACAGCTTACAGTCGTCCACAAGTGTTGGTGAATAAAAAGGAACATGCTGCAGCAGAATAACATGCTCATTACCGCTTATTTCAGCCTCTAATGCATCTGCAACAGTATCAAAATAACAATCTCTGGTATTATCTACACCAATCAATGTCAATTCACCTATTTGTTTCTTTTGAAAATATGCATTTCCATTACAGAAGACATCAAATAAAGGATGGTTGTTCTTCACTGAATCATCCGTTCCAACGTTATCAAAATGCTGCCAGTCATGGTTTCCCAAGACATACATATAAGGAATGGGAAGCGATTCCAGTGTTTCCTTTATATATTGGATGGAAGCCATAAAAGGGCAATCGATAATATCCCCAGTAAAGAATACACCATCCAGTTCTTTTTTGTTCGCATTTATATACGAGCAGAATGCCTGCATGCGCTCCAATGGATTAATTGCATCTCTGGAAAAACAATTACTAATGCGAGGAAGTTCATATTCAATACGTGCAACACTTTCATCCTCGTCAGGAACAATAACATGAAGGTCGGAAATGTGTAAAAACTGATACTTTTTTTTAATGCCGGGAATAGTCAGTTCTTCTGTATCAATACTCAACATGCTATTTTTTTGAAGTAATATATCTGCGTCCGTGTCCGGAATTTTCAGTACATTGACTAGAGTCTTGATCAATCTGGAATCTGGCTGATCAAGCCCACGTTCCCATATCGCAACTTGGCAGCTCCTCAAATACAGCTCTTTTGATAACTCATCCGCAGTAACCCCTCGCATTTCACGGTATTTTTTTATAATAGCACCAACTTCTGCTTGTCTCATAATGATATATTTCTAATCTCCTTTTCCCCCAAAATAAAAGTCTTCTTTCGATTGACTTTTGAACTAAAATTCTTAACGATCCCATTGCAATGTACTATCATTTTCTTCACATTCTGACAAATCACGCCCAAGTCGGAATCCATCTGTTTCCCAACAAAGTTCTTTAAATCCGATTACTCCCACTAACTCTGGATGTATCCAATGGACATAGGAGATATACCACTGCCCTTTGAATTGGAATACTTCACTGGCACATACCGAATCAGAAATAATAATATGTTCATCCCCGGGTTTAATCTTCCAACCGTAAAGCGGATGATCACTCACAGCATATCCTGTACCGCTACGCGCGCAGTCAGTAAAAAACATATAATACTTTCCATCACGTTTTACTACGAATGGAGATTCCGATGCTCTCTCCGTGTACAGCTCCAGAGTAGCCCCCTTGTCCTTCCAGTGAAGCAAATCTGTGGATGATGCCAATCCCATAGCATCCTGTTGCTTCTCAAAAGTACCTTTGGATGTACAGTAATACATGTAATAAGTTCCGTCATCATCTTGAAAGACCATGCTGTCTCTGGCGTTACTCCACCTGTTTTCATCCCATGGACACCACTCTCCCGGAATAAACAACGGACTGGACACATGCTCCCAGTGATACAAATCTTTTGAAACTGCAAGACAAGGTGCCTGTGCAACATTAATATTACATCCGGTGTAGAACATGTAGTACAAATCTCCATGCTGTATCACCGCCGGAGACCAGGTCTGGTAATCATCAAATCTTCCTATTTCCGCTGCAATGGCAACCGGTTCAATTTCCCAGTGAATCAGATCATCGGACACCGCATGGCCAATTGTATCCACAGAAATTTCCCACCAGGCATAGCCGGTCGTAACACGGTTATAGAACATATGCATACGCCCGTCCTTTTCAATCATACTATGGTCTGACATACTCATACCAGGTTCTGTGTAAAGACCATAAAAAGGCAGACGTCCCTCTTCCAGCTGACGGATATAATCTTCCGCCCAGTCCATCATACCTTCCGGCTGGGGATATAGCGCAGGGGATGGCATTTTGCCGCCCGCTTTTGCACCGTCATGCATTACCAACGCTCGATTCATCAGCGCCTCAATGATTCCTACGGTTTTTACCATTTCAACATCCTGTTTTAAACGAAATGGATTCAGACGTGCTCTTAATCGCACATATCTTTCATAAAATGTCATGTCTTATACCTCTATATTTCTTTCACGCCTTCAATCGCTTCTGTCAATGCTATCCGTTCTGCCGCCTGATCCGGACAATATACCAGTGTTCGAAAATGATCTCCCTCTGCCACAGCTACAAAATGTCCTTTTCCTGCCGCTACCTCTACTTGCGTACCTGCCTCTATTCGTACAATCTGCGCTGTAGACAAATCCGGTTTCCCGTCTACAATATCGCAAAACGGCATAAGCGCCACCCCATCTGTATAGACAAATGTCTCCACATCCTTATGCGTCTCCAAAACATGGAATTCCGGTACATGGTGCCAGCCTTCCAGCATACCGCACACAACATTATCTGCACTTTGAAAAGTGCTGTGTAATCCGAGAGGTGTAATGGTAAAATAACTTTCCCGATGCACATCGCAGTCTGCAATATAGCCGAATCGCACTCCTGGTATTGAGGCACTGCGGCTGTCACATATAGAAACTTTCATCGTACAATTCCTCCTGTATGTCCATTTAAAAATCAACTACCTCGACTACTTAAACTACTATAATTTTTAGTCGCGAGTTATCCTTTTCACCATTTTAACGCTTCACAACAAATCCCCGCTGTGTAAACAACCTTTCAAAATCATACACCATCTGATCCTCTATCTCTGGAAACAATTCCGGTCCAAGTCCCAGTGTTGCAT
>JAGASC010000365.1 GCA_017621905.1 Roseburia sp. | reverse complement strand
TCCGCCGCCATGATCGATCATGACATAATTTCCGGCAGAACTGCTGTAGGTGGCCGTTATGACTGTACCATCAGCCGCTGCCACAATATCCGCGCCATAAGCTGCACCGATATCGATTCCCTTATGATCCGTGGAGGCCCCTGCTGTGGGCGATTTCCTTGGCCCATAATCACAGGTCACACGGCTGCTGCTGGGACATGGCCAGGTAAAAGGTCCTCCGCCGTAAGTAGTGTTCGCATTACCTGCCGCTTTTTTTTTTGCTTCCGCCCGACGTATGGCTGCAATGAGTTCTTCCTGCGCCTGAATTTCCGCCTCATAAAATTCGGCCTCGTCCTGCGCCTCGCTGATATCCGCGGAAAGACCTGCCAGCTCCGCCTCTTTCTGCTGCATCAGGGCAGCCACAGATGCCTTCTCGCTTTCCACGGTAGCCTTTAAGCTCTGCAATTCCTCATATTCCTGCTGAAATTGATTTTCCAAATCGTTGACAGCTGTTACGATTTCCTGATATTCCACCAGTTTTTCTCTATCATACGCCTCAATCTTGGCAATATATTCCGCTGCATTTAAGAATTCTGAAATACTGCCGGAAGAAAACAACACTTCCATATAAGACGTCAGCCCATTTTCATACATAAACTGGATGCGCACTTTCATATCTTCATATTGCTGCGCTTCCTGTTCTTTTGCCCGTTCCAGCAGTGCCTGGGTCGCCACGATATCCTCGTTTTTGGCAGTCAGCTGATTTTCCAATTCGGTAATCTTCGAAGAAATACTGATCAGCTGCTGATTCAACTGGGCCACTTTCTCTTTTATATTTCCCTGAGACTCTTTTAAATTCCTAATGGCCTGCTGTGCCTTTTTCAACTCACCTTCCAGGGCATCCTTTGCATCCTCCGCATCCTTTAAAGAGGTGGAACTAATATCCATCTCCTCAGATTTAGATGAGGTGGCCGATACCTGTACTGTCATCCCAATTCCACCGGGAATTCTTCCTGTCAAAAGCATTCCCATGGAAAAAGCGAGACACACCGCTAAAACTTTCTGTAATACTCTTTTTTTCATAAATTTCATATCTTTATCATTACTCAAAATTTTTTCCTATACTTTTAGATGCTTCCGAATCGTGATACAGCTTCCCAGGAAACCGATTCCCACGCCCAGCACCAGCGCCACCGGCACCAGCTGATGGAACACTTCCTCTACTTCCAGGAAATTCATCATCGTGCTGATAAAACTGAATTTTTCCCCGATATAAACGATAATCTTTCCGTAGAGCTCATATAAAATGCCAAGGGGAATCGCTGCACCCACCAGACCGATCACAATTCCTTCCACCACGAAGGGTGCACGCACCAGAAAATCCGTAGCACCAATCAGTTTCATAATTCCAATTTCTTCCCTACGGACGGAGATACCCACCGTAATGGTGTTGCTGATCAAAAATACGGCAACACACAGAAGAATAAGGACGATTCCTACGGAAATATAGCTTATAAGACTATTAAAGTCCGTCAGCGTATTTGCCATGATTTCCGACTGCTTTACTTCCCGCACGCCTTCCACGGATTCCAGGTAAGTCACCAGACTCGCCTGCATGGAAATGTCATTCATGTAAATGGAGTAGCTGGAAGAATTCACCAGAGGGTTGTCCGAGCCAAAGCTTTCTGCCGCCGCTTCATTTCCCTCAAAATAAACATCCTTAAAATAATCCCAGGCCTCATCTGCCGAAACGTATTCGTAACGGGCCACCTCCGGACGCTCCTCGAGCAGATCTCCGATTTCTTTGATGCGTTCCTCGGAAATTCCCTCGTCGAAAAGTACGGTAACCGCCACCCCGGCTTCTGCATCCTTCACCATGGACTGAAAATTCGTCACGATAGTGTAAAATAATCCAAACAGGAAAATGCAGGCAGTCATTGTCGCTATGGACGCCAGAGAAAACATTTTATTTTTCCAGATATTGGCCAGTCCCTGCTTTATTGTATAAAAAAATGTACTAATCCTCATATGTCAGGTCACCTCCGTCGTCCGGGATGCTTGGCTCCTCATCGAAAGAGACAGAATCACTGTAATCCGGATCTACGCTGCTGTCATTTACCACAACGCCTTTTTTCATGGTAATGACCCGCTTGTTCATCGCTTTGACGATTTCCAGGTTGTGGGTCACCACCACCACGGTGGTACCATGGCTGTTGATTTCTTCCATCAGCCTCATGATTTCCCACGCATTGTGCGCGTCTAAGTTTCCTGTAGGTTCGTCCGCCAATAAAATCTTCGGCTTATTAATCAGCGCTCTGGCAATCGCCACACGCTGCTGCTCTCCTCCGGAAAGCTGCTTTGGATAGGAACGGTATTTGGCAGCAAGCCCTACCATGGAAAGCATCGCAGGAACGTTCTTCCGGATTGACCGGCTGGATTCTCCGATGACCTTCTGGGCAAATGCCACGTTATCATAAATATTTCTGTCCTTTAACAAGCGGAAATCCTGAAATACCACTCCAATATTCCGGCGGAATTTCGGGATTTGCCTTCTTCTGATCTTATTCAGTTTTCGACCGTTTATCGTAATCGTACCCGCTGTCGGCTCCAGTTCCTTTAGCAGCAGCTTGATCAGCGTGGACTTTCCGGAACCGCTGTCGCCAACCACAAATACGAATTCTCCTTCCTCGATGTTAAGACTCACGTCATTAAGTGCGGGCATCCCCGCAGAATACGACTTGCTGACATGCTCTAACTTTATCATTATTTACCTCATTTCTGTCTTTATTAATAATCGATGGACTCCATGTATTTCATGTATTTTACAACCATAAGCGCAATTTTAAATGTAATGGCATCTTCAAACACACGCAAATCCAACCCGGTGTATTTCTGCAGCTTATCCAGACGATACACCAGAGTATTTCGGTGAATATATAACTGTCTGGAGGTCTCTGATACATTCAGGCTGTTCTCAAAAAACTTATTGATCGTAGTAAGTGTCTCTTCATCGAAGTCATCCGGAGACTTTCCATCAAAAATCTCTTTGATAAACATCTTACAAAGCGGAATCGGAAGCTGATAAATCAAACGGCCGATACCAAGTGTGGAGTATGCGATGACCTTCTTCTCTTCAAAGAAAATCTTACCTACATCCAATGCCATTCTTGCTTCCTTGTAAGAGCGGGACACTTCTTTGGTTTCATTTACAATGGTGCCGTATGCGATATGAATATCGCACTCCGGGTCCGTGCCAAACAGATTGACAATTACCTCTGCCGTCTTGTTCAGCTCCTCATAGCTCTCACCGTCACCGACTTCTTTTACAATAATGATATTTTTCTCATCTACAGCAGTGACAAAGTCCTTGGTCTTGGTTCCAAAAATTCCACGAATTTTCTCCAGGTCATTGCCCTCTCTGTCGCGGTTGGTCTCCACAATAAAAACGACCCTTCTCACCTCTGTATCGATATGAAGCTTCTTCGCTCTGTTGTAGATATCCACCAGGAGCAGGTTATCTAAGAGCAGGTTCTTGATAAAATTGTCTTTATCAAATCTCTCCTTATATGCTACCAGAAGATTCTGGATTTGGAAAGCGGCAATTTTTCCCACCATATAAACATCATCACTGTCTCCGTTCGCCAACAGGACATACTCCAATTGATGCTCATCAAATACTTTAAAAAAATGGCAGCCGCTCATTACCTGACTGTCTGCAGGTGAGTTCACAAAAGTCAGCGCTGCTTCAACATATTGGTCTGCTTCCGGGAATGTAGTGGCAAGCACCTTTCCCTCCACATCAATAATTCCCAGCTCGATTCTGGCTATTCCCTTTAATCCGTCAATTGTATTCTGAAGCATTTGATTTGAAATCATAAGCTTCGCTCCTTCTTCTAATCGTTTCTCTTGAAACACATCCTTCATCCATGACTTCTGAGACCATTTTTCGTGAACTTTCACAAAAAGTCTTGTAATTATTCAGTACCTTCATAATTACGACAGTTACAAAGTCTTCTTACTTTTTATGGAAGAAAAATACTTACTATATATTTTAATGCAAAACTCCAAAAAAATAAAGAGGAAATGCATATTTTTTTATGCATTTCCCCCCTAATTTTTATTCTTATTTCGTATATTCCTGAAATCCCTCTCCCAAAACCTCTCTTGCATCCGATACGATGACAAAAGCATGGGGATCCACCTGGGCTACAATCTCCTTGACCTTTATAATTTCCTTCTGGGATACCACACAATAAAGCATACATTTATCCTCACCGGAGTACATTCCTTTTGCCTTAAGTCCGGTAATGCCCCGATCCAGCTCTTCCATAATCCTTTTTGCCACCAATTCATACCGGTCCGTAATAATATAGGCCGCCTTGGAAAATTTTAATCCCTCCATCAGCATATCGGAAACCTTTGAAGTAATGAAGATCGCAACAATGGCATAAAGTGCTGCCCGAATTCCGAAAACATAGAGACCGCAAAGCACGATAAGCCCGTCTAACACCTGCATGATCTGAACGATCGAATAATGCTTCAAATAGTGCTGGATCAATGTTGCCACCATATCCGTTCCTCCGGTGGTGGCCTTCGCTAAAAGCACCAGCCCCATACCTACCCCGGCGATACATCCGCCGAATATTGCTGCTAAAATGTAATCCCCCTGGCTAAAATCCATGGGCGGTATGATGTACAGCCACACTGAAAGCATCGCTGTTCCAACTATGGTCCGCCACACAAACCGCTTTCCCTTTAACCGGAATGCAATAATGAACCCCGGTATGTTCAGCGCAATATTGGTAAGCCAGAGCGGTATACCTCCCGGAATCAAACTCTGTGTAATTTCTTTTACAATAATTGCGAATCCGGTGAATCCACCGATTACCAATCCGCTTGGATCAAAAACGCACTGAATACTGAACCCCAGAAGACCCGTTCCGATGATAATCATAATATAATCCAATGCGGCAGGACGTTTATAAAATAATTTTTGCATTTTCATTTTCCATCTGTAACTATTCAGTACCTTCATACTTACGACCGCAAGCCCATGAAAATCGCTTCGCGATGGGGCTTGCTCTCACAAAATTTAGGCTTTCTCACGGTCCATGCAGTAAATGCATGGACCTGAACTGAACAGTTACCTCCCATCTTTTATTCATCTTCTCCCGCTTCTCCGGTGAGACTTCTTGCCTGGTACTTCTCCATACTGCTTTTTAATTTCCCAAGGTGCAGCAGGCTCCGGAAAAAGTCCCTGACCCCATGCTGCTTCGGCGTAATACCAAATTCTCCGATTCCGTACCAGATGCTGGCACTCATCTTATCTTTATGTTCCCGGAAGAAATGCTCCTGCAGAGGCGTTGGCAGCACTGACACAATCACATCCGGAGCGGTGGCATTCATGTCGTTGATTACGGTCTCCAAATTCCCTTTACATTTTTCTATGGCATATTCTCCGGCAAAAACCAGCTTGGGAAATTCCTCGTGCAGCATTCCCTTTGTCTTTTCAATTTTTTCTGCTGTCTGCCCAAGCACAAAAACACTTTTTTTGTTGCGCTCCACTCTCTTAAAGAATTCAAAAGAGAAATCATTCTCCTCCGTCTCCTTCATCCGCTGCATGGTTCCAATTCCTGCTGCCCGCAAAATTTCCTTCTCGCCGATGATGGCCAAATCCAGTCCTCCCATTACTTCCCGAAGAACTGTATCATCCTCCGAATGAATCAGCATCTGCATGGAAATACATTCTATTGAGTTGAGCACACCATTATCCAGATAGGCCTCTACCTGCCTGATTGCCTCACGCACTGTGTAATTGTCCAGTTGGATTCCCAGGATATCAATTTTCTTTATCATACTATACACCCATATTAGTTTCCGATGTTCCCCCAAATATACTTCATAGTATATCAAACATTTGCACATATTTCAAGGAACTTGGATATGCACTTCAATTTGCGCCTGTCATTCAGAATTTACAGACTTTTTACACATTTTAATTTTGTTTTTTTAATTCGGAATTGTCAATATATTTTTTTCCATTTTCCACCAAAAACAAAAACTTTATTATTTCTGTACAAAACAAACATTCGGTTTTTTACTATGTAAACCTTGAATTTTTTAACTCCACATTGTGGATAATGTGCATAACTCGGTGTATAACTCGTTTTTTTCAAATTTTCTGTATTTTTCATTGTGGATAACTTTGGGACAACTTTTTTTATTTCGTCACTTTTTTTCGAAAGTATTTTTGATTTTGTGCATCTTGCATAGACGACTGTTTTCGCAAATATTCTTTATTTTTCGACAGTTATTCTCATTTTCTGACACATTTACAGTTGTTGTATATATCATATATCTGAACATAAAAAGGGAGACAGCGCTTTTTATACGCTGTCCCCTATAGCTTTTCTATTAAAATATTCTTCTCACACAAATCGGAGTACGATAGTTTACATTGGAGTACTTAATTCCGTCGGATGCGTTGCTGGCATGTACAATGGTGCCGTTTCCTATATAGATGCCAACATGACCACTGTAGCATACGATATCTCCCGGCTGTGCATTTGCCAGGCTCACCTCATAGCCGCAGCTTCTGAGTGCCCTGGAGGAATGCGGAAGACTGATTCCAAATGCCGCATATACGCTCATGACAAATCCGGAGCAGTCTGTTCCATTGGTAAGACTGGAACCACCATACACATATGGATTGCCAACAAACTGGCACGCATAATTTGCAACTGCCTGACCGTTAGATCCTGACGGTGCACTGTATGTAGTATTCTGGGAAGAACTGCCTGTACTCTGGCTGCTTGATGACTGCTGGGATGCTTTTCTTCTTGCTGCCTCAGCTGCTGCCGCTGCCGCTTCACGCTCTTTCTTTTCCTTTGCAAGTCTGGCTTCTTCTTCTGCCTTGGATTCTGCCTGTACGAATTCTGTGCTCATTTTCACATAATCCGTCGACACGTATCCTTCTCCATCCGAGGTGGATACCTTAGCCCAGCCTTCCACGGATTCGTCTAACACAACCAAGTCATCTTCAATCGGAACCATGGTCAGAACTTTTGACTCTGTGGTCGGCTCTGTTCTTACATAGAGGGTGGTGGTAGTTACTGTTGCATATCTGGTGCTCACTGCTTTGGCAAGCTCCTCATCTCCGGCTACCACGTATTCACATTTTACATAGCCTGTTACACTTCCGGAGGTGATTCTGTACCAGCCGTTATCTGTGGTCTCTAAAATCGTTGCTGCCGAATTGTTATAAAGCTTACCTAAAACCTCGCTCTCTGTATTCGGTTCGGAACGTACATTCACATAATTATCCACCTGGGCAATGGCAATGTCCGCATACTCGGAAGCTACCACCGGTGCTTCATTCTCGCTTACCTGCTCTGCTGCCGCTGCCGCAAGCTGGGCTGCCATCTCGGTGCTCTCTTCCAGATAACGGGATAATGTCAGCGAAAAGCCTGCTGCCGGGTTGTTATTTTCGGTTTTCACATTCCCGGATGTGATGTCTGCGGTTTCGGCCTCTTCGATTTCTGCTGCCACTGCTGCGGTCACGCCTGCAGATGGTGCTGCATATATCTGATGTACAGGGTTGCCTGCTGCCAATACTCCGGCAAGGATACAGCCCGTGACTCTAATCAATTTCTTCGTCATGTATGCCTCCAATGGATCACTGTGCAATAATTGCACAGACCTGCGAAATGGTTATTGCTCTTACCATATAATATATTACGAATTTGTTACATTTATTACATGGTTATTATAGCAAAGCCTCCATAGACTGTCAACGATTATCTGTTCTCACTTTTTACCAAATACGCACTCAATTTTTTAGGCATATTTTTGTCTTGACATAAAACCGCTTCACAAGCTGCAGCCCGCCGAAGCTGCGGCGAAGATTTTTCTGTGTCAAACTCTGCTTTTATTGCTGATAGAGATAATGCTCCACGGAGGTTACCGCGTTGGCTCCGTCGGCCGCTGCCGTAATAATCTGACGGAGCTGCTTTGTCCGCACATCACCGGCTGCAAAGACGCCCGGCTCACTGGTGCGGCAATCCTCGCCAGCTTTGATATAGCCGCCCTGGTCGAGTTCCAGT
>JAGASC010000364.1 GCA_017621905.1 Roseburia sp. | reverse complement strand
CATATTTTCCAAACTGCTCGTCCCGACGAATCTTCATACCCTGACGGGTCATTCTGATTCTGTTATGGGCATCTAACATAGTGATGGGAACTCCTGCATTCATTCCAATACCTAACAGTTCAATATTTCCCAACACATGATCCAAACGGCTCCCGGTTCCGCCTAACAGTGTAATCTCCTCCGCGCCCATGGAAATGGCAAGTCTTATGGCCGATTCTGTGTCGGTATCATCCTTCTCCGGTACCAGTTCCTGAAAATGTATTCCCGGCTGCCTCTTAAAATAAGCCAAAGCCTCAGACTGAACCGAATCAAAATCGCCCACAATGACATTCGGCATTATCTCATTCCGGTAAAGAAATTCCATGCCGGAATCCGCAGCGATCATCACTGCACTTTCCTGCTGCCGCAATACGCTAAGGACAAAATCATCATCAATTTTTCCGCCGGAAATTACTACAAAACTTTTCATATCCTCTCATCTCTTCCTCCGAAACAGCACAGCACTTCCTTCGGAATTTTTTAAGAATTTAAAATATTCAAAAAATGGCAGACATTCTCTGTCACATCACCGGAAAACACTGCACTTCCCGCCACGATAATATTGGCACCGGCATCCATTGCCTCACCTACGTTTTCCAGATTAATTCCGCCATCCACCTCAATGTCGGTCTTTAATCCCATTCCATCAATCATTTTCTTTAAATCGCGAACCTTCTGCAAAGTGTAAGGTATCATTTTCTGACCGCCAAAACCCGGATTTACTGTCATAATCAACACCATATCCACCTTAGGCAAAATATATGTAATTGCCGAAAGCGGTGTGGCCGGATTTAACGCAACTCCTGCCAATATGCCTTTTTCCTTGATGGCTTCGATGGTACGGTCCAGATGCTTTGTGCTCTCCGCATGAACTGTAATCAGATCTGCGCCTGCTTTTACAAAATCATCGATATAGCGATCCGGTTCCTCGATCATCAGATGCACATCAAAAATCCGGTCACTGCAATCCCGGATGGACTTGATAATCGGCATACCAAAGGATATGCTGGGCACGAACATGCCGTCCATGACGTCAATGTGTACATACTGGGCACCTGCCTCGTCCAGTTCCTCAATCTGTGCTCCTAATTTAGAAAAATCTGCTGATAAAATGGATGGCGACAAACAATTCATGGCTTCCTCTTTCCTGCGCTTCTTTGCGGATATTTCACATTAATAACTTAATGTGAAATATCCGCAATGCTGCACATTTAATATTTTTTTCTACTCTTTAGTTCCTCGTACAAAAGTTTATAGTTCTCATAACGAACCCTGCTGATTTTTCCATCTGCAAGGGCCTGCTTTACCCCACAATCCGGCTCTCCGATATGGCTACAGCCCTGAAATCTGCAATAAGGTTCATACGCTGCGAACTCCGGATAATACTGCTGCAATTCTTCCTTTTCAAAGCCCGGCACATAAAGGGTGGAAAATCCGGGGGTATCCATAATATAGGTGCTGCCTCCGATTGGAATTATCTCCGAATGGCGGGTCGTATGTTTTCCCCTCTCAATCTTTTGGCTGATGGCCCCGGTCTCCATCTGAATATCCGGCTGAAGACAATTCACCAGTGAAGATTTTCCCACACCGGAAGGTCCCGCCACTGCTGTGGTCTTTCCATCGAGAAATGCAAGAAGCTCGGAAATCCCTTCCTTTTCTTTTGCACAGGTATATATTACCGGATATCCACAGGCTGCATATATATCTGAGAACGCATGCAGCTCCTGCTCCGACACCAAATCCGTTTTATTAAAGCAAATCGTCACCGGCACTCTCTGGTATTCCATCATCACCAGGAAGCGGTCCAGCAGATTCAGGTTCGGCTGCGGTTTTGCGGCGGCAAATATGATAAGCGCCAGGTCAATATTGGCAACTGCCGGACGGATCAATTCGTTGCTCCGCGGCAAAATACTTTCTATATTTCCCTTTTTTTCTTTTTCATCCAAAACGGCAATTTCCACGTTATCTCCCACCAGGGGTTTGATGTTCTGATTCCGGAAAATGCCCTTCGCTTTACATTCATAAATTCCGGATCCTGCTATGTGTACATAGTAGAATCCGGAAATTCCTTTTACAATCTTTCCCTGCATATGCCTTCCCATTATGACTCCGGTGTGAAATTCAAATTGTCCGCCGACAGTTCTATCAGCTTGGCTCCGCTCGCATCATAAATAGTTGCAGAAATCTTACCCTTTGAAGAGAGCAGACCGGATTTATTGATTTCAATTCCCTTGGTTCCTTTGTCAGCATCTGTAACCACCACCGGCTGTCCGGAAAGTGTTGCAAGTACTTTTTCACCAGAGTCATCATAAATGGTAACATCCGCCGTTGATGCGGCGGCAACGATGGCAGCGTCCACCTCTGACGGTATTGTCAACCTGATATTGCATTTGTAGGTAGTCGCTGTTACATCTTGCTGCGGCTCTTTTCCAAGGCTGACCGTAAGAGTAATCGTTGTATTCTTTTCCACCAGTGTTCCCGCCGGTATACTCTGTTCCATTACAATCTGTGCTACATATTTATCACTGTAAGCTGTTTTCACTTCCACCTTCAGACCTAAATCGTTCAATTTCTTTTTTGCATCCGTCTCGGAAGTATAGTTCGGCTCCGTCAAACTTGGCACGCTTACCATTTCAACACCCTGACTGATCACAATGGTAACTGTCTCACCTTCTTTTGCTTCCGTGCTTGGGCTCTGGGAAATGACATATCCTTCTGCTACTGTATCACTGTAGGCATAGGTCTTATTCACCTTAAATGTCTCATTCAATTCATTATATGCATCCGTCTCAGATTTTCCGACTACGGATGGAATCGGTATGCTGCCCTTACCGCTGCTGACGATAATTTCAACCGTCGTGTGCTGTTCGACCATTGTACCATACTCCGGATCCTGTCTTACAATTTCGCCTTGCTCATACTCATCAGAGGACTCCGTTCCGGTCTGCTTAATGCCAAGTCCAAGGGCGTTGAGCTCATTAAATGCCTCCTCGTAGGTTTTCCCCGCCAGATCCGGAACCTCGATGCCTTCCTCCTCAGACTCACTTTCTACCTCACTGCTGCCCTGGTTCCCAGTCTGCTGGCTGCTCTCTGTTTTCTGGCTGTTTTTCTCCGTGTTGTCTTTATTTCCCGGCTTCATGCCGCCAAAAACATTGACCACTAAAAAAATAATCAACGCTACGATGACAAGCGCCGCAGCAATTCCCATAATCGTGATTGCTTTTTCCAGCTTCGGATTCAGTTCTGTATCGTCTCCCTCAAGCTCATCATCATCGATATCTTCGTCTTCCTCTTCTTCCGGTTCCTGGATTTTTCCCGGTTTTACACGGACAGTCGCTGCTTCTTTTTGAATTTTACTCAAATCATCTTCCCGGATGACTCTGGTCTTATCCTGGCTTGTGACCGGAATCATGACCACGAAATCCTCATTCGGGCTGACTAATGCTTTCCGCAGATCTGCCAAAAGCGCGGAAATAGATTCATATCTGCGGTCCGGATTTTTCTGGGTACATTTTAAAATAATTTTTTCCATGCTGACCGGAAGCTCCGGTGCGTATATACTCGGACGCACCATCTCCTCCTGCAAATGCTGAATTGCAACTGCCACGGTGGTATCACCGTCAAAAGGCACACGCCCCGTCACCATCTCATACATCACGATACCCATGGAATAGATATCGCTCTTACCATCCACGAATCCATTTCTGGCCTGCTCCGGAGAGGAATAGTGCACGGAGCCCATCACATCAGAGCTAATCGTATTGGAACTTGCTGCTCTTGCGATTCCAAAATCCGTTACTTTTACCTTGCCCTCTGTGGAAATAATGATATTCTGGGGCTTGATATCTCTGTGAATAATACCCTTATTGTGAGCAGCCTCGATGCCTCTGCCCACCTGAATAGCGATGCTGATGGCTTCCTTGTAGGTAAGCTGCCCTTTCTTTTCAATATAAGTTTTTAGTGTGATGCCTTCCACGTATTCCATTACAATGTAATGCATTCCGTTTTCGCTTCCAACGTCATAAATATTTACGATATTCGGATGCTCCAATCCCGCTGCAGACTGTGCCTCCGTGCGGAATTTGGTCACAAAATTCAAATCCTCGGAAAACTCCGGTTTCAAAACTTTAATGGCTACAAATCGGCCCAAGGTCAAATCTTTTGCCTTGAACACATCTGACATTCCGCCAGCTCCAATTTTTCCTAAAATCTCATAGCGGTCCGCTACATACATTCCCTCTGTCAACATCATTAAACCTCCATAGCAAATGGTTCTATCAATACAACTGTAATATTATCCTTGCCGCCGTTTTGGTTGGCAGTATCAACTAATTTTTCCGCTGTTCCTACAATATCCTTCTGTTCCAGCACGATATTCCAAATCTCTTCATCCTCAATCATGTTCGACAATCCATCGGAACACATAAGTACAATATCTTCCGGCTCCAGTATAGTCTCAAAAAAATCCACGGAAACCTCCGGTGTCACACCGATAGCTCTTGTGATGATATTTTTGTCCGGATGATCTTTGGCCTCCGATTTATCCATTTCTCCGAGGCGTACCATTTCCTCCACCAGTGAGTGGTCCCTGGTAATCTGGGTGATTCCCTCCTGATTGAGCACATACAGACGACTGTCACCTACATTGGCTGTGTATAACTTGTTTCCCTCCACAGTGGCGGCGACAATGGTGGTGCCCATTCCGGCTTTTCCAAGATCCTCGCTGGCCTCCTTTAACAATCTGCGGTTTGCTTCCCCGATTGCTTCCTTCATCAGAGCCACCGGCCCCATTGTACGGGATGTTCTGATGTATTCCACGATTTTTTCCACTGTAAATCTGGAGGCATAATCACCGGCAGCATGGCCGCCCATTCCGTCAGCCACAAGAAAAAGATTCGGCAGACTTCCGACTGCTGTTTCCGACGTATACATATAGTCCTGATTCGTTTCACGTCGTATTCCGGCGTGCGTCATCGAAAACGTCTTCATTGTTTCTCCTCCATATTATTTCAAAGCTGATTGTGTTCTCCAATATACCGCTTGCGCAGCTGTCCACAGGCCCCGTCAATATCACGACCCATCTCTCTTCTTATTGTAACGATTATCCCGTATTTTTCAAGCCTATTTTTAAAATCCATCACGGCGCGGGTGTCCGGCTGCTTAAAATCTCGCTCCTTGATGGGATTTACCGGAAT
>JAGASC010000363.1 GCA_017621905.1 Roseburia sp. | reverse complement strand
GCAAAGTGTGGTGGCATACCTGAAAAATGGAAGAAGCTTCCATAAAGCAGACGAAGAGAAGCGGGATATCCTTTCATTGTATCGGGATGACATTATGAAAATTGAAAATAAGTATAAATCTAAGGTATTGGCCATTTATGATCAGATTCCTGCCTTTTTGTCGAAGCATGAAAAGAGGGTCATTTTATCGGAGGTAGAAAAGCAATCTACATTTTCGAGCTTTCATGATACCTTTTTCTGGTTGAGTGATTCGATGATTGCCAACGAGTGTTTTAATTGCAGTGATCCCAATATAGGGCTGGCTCTGAATGAAGACCGGACCTATGTGAAATGTTATATGGGTGATACCGGGTTGCTGGTCAGTCATGGGTTCAGTGAAAATGAGGTGATGGAAGAAGATTTGTACCATAAGCTTTTGCTGGGAAAATTGTCTGTAAATGAGGGAATGTTTTTCGAAAATGCGATTGCCCAGGAGCTGACTGCAAAAGGGCACAAATTATTTTTCTATACGCAATACAATGAGGAAAAGCATCGCAATGACATTGAGATTGATTTTCTTATTTCAAATAAAAGCAAGACAAAATATAAGATATTTCCGATAGAAGTGAAATCCAAAGACAGGTACAATATCACCTCTCTGGAACGATTTGTGGAAAAATACCGGGATCGTATTGGAAAAGCATATGTGATACATCCGAAAAATTTTAAGGTTTGTGGGGATGTGGTTTATCTTCCGGCTTATATGGTAATGTGCCTTCAGTAAAAGATCGCAGGCAGGGGCAGAGTTGCAAACTTGTGGAAACAAGAGTATACTACTTATGAGTTAACAGCTTTGCTTACGCCATATTTGCGGAATGTAATTGTCAGGTCCGTAAGAGAGTGGAGAAAAATGCCAGATGGGCGATATGCATGATGATCATAAAAGTAGAAAGGGGAAAAGGCATGCAGTATTTAGATCAGAAGCTTTGTGAATATGCAGATACAGATATGTACCCCTTTCATATGCCGGGGCATAAAAGGAGGGAGCTGCCATTTGGAAATCCTTATCATATTGACATCACAGAAATAGACGGCTTTGATAATCTGCATCATGCAGAGGGAATTCTAAAGGATGCCGAAGCGCGGGCAGCGAGGCTTTATGGCTCTGACCGGTGCTTTTATTTGGTCAATGGAAGCACCTGTGGGCTATTAGCGGCCATCTGTGCAGCAACGGCAAAAAAGGATAAAGTGCTTGTCGCCAGAAATTCTCATAAAGCGGTGTATCATGCGCTTTATTTAAATCAGTTGTCGGCGGAATACTTATATCCGGTCATTATGGAAAATGATTTGCAAGGACATATTTCGCCGGAGCAGGTTAAGGCTGCGCTGACAAAGCATCCGGATATTGTGGCAGTTATTGTGACTTCACCTACCTACGAGGGAATTGTTTCGGATATAAACGGAATCGCAGAGGCAGCTCATGCGCATGGAGTTCCGTTGATTGTGGACAGCGCCCATGGAGCCCATCTGGGATTTGGACATGGATTTCCGGAAAGTGCAGTAAGGCTTGGTGCGGATGCGGTAATTATGAGCCTTCATAAGACTTTGCCATCCTTTACCCAAACGGCATTGCTGCATTTGAATGGAAAGCGGATTTCAGAAGAAAAGGTAAAGAGGTACCTGGGAATTTTTGAGACCAGCTCGCCCTCCTATTTGCTTATGGCGGGGATGGATGCCTGTGTCCGGATGTTGGAGGAGCAGCGGGAGACGCTGTTTTCAGATTACCGGCATATGCTGAATGAATTCTATCGAAAAACAGCGGATTTAAGGAATCTTCATGTGATGAGGGCAGAAGAATTGAAAAAAGAGGAGTCCTATGAGTGGGACGACTCGAAGTTGGTAATTTTTACCGACCTGTCAAAACAGAGCGTGTATTCAAAACAGGCCGTGCAGTCAGAACAGGCTGTGCAGCCCAAATTGGTCAACTCGTCAGGACCGGGAGTGCAGTCAGAACAGGCCGTTTGGTCGGGGCTCACAGGGGAACAGCTGCACCAAATTTTACGCAGGCGCTATCATTTGCAGATGGAGATGGTGTCCGGGAGGTATGTTCTTGGAATGACGAGTATTATGGACCAAAAAGAAGGGTTTGACAGACTGGTCAGAGCTCTGTATGAAATAGATGAGAATCCGCAGAAGGTCTTGGATGAAATAAGGAATTCGCAGAAATCACCGGGTGAAGCAGATACAAGTTCTTCTCGATTAAAAGACGGCGAGCGGGAAAGCGACGCGTGGGAAGAAAGTGCTTTGGCAGCAGAGGAAAAAGACTTCATTCGGCGTATGTATGCAAAAAATCGTCGCGAGATGGAGATTTATCAGGCCATAGATCTTCCTTATAGGGAAGTTCCCTTTGAGGAGGCGGTGGGAAAAATGTCTGCCGATTATATTTATCTTTATCCGCCGGGAATCCCGATGATTGTGCCGGGGGAGATGATAACCGATAAGTTTATTGCAAAAATAAATGAGTGTATCCATCAGAATTTGCAGATAGAAGGCTCAACGAATCTATCTCGCAGGCGGATAAACGTGGTATACTTTTAAAGTTATATTTACGGCGCAAGAACAGCGTCTTTTCTCGAAAGTTGCCTTGCAACTTCCGAGAACCTATATTACAGGAACCGCTTTGCGAACCCTGTAATCGATTTACGGCGCAAGAACAGCGCCTTTTCTCGAAAGTTGCCTTGCAACTTCCGAGAACCTATATTATACTGGAAGGGTGCAGTAAATGGGAAAAATCTATTGCATAATGGGAAAAAGCTCCTGTGGCAAGGACACACTGTTCAAAATGCTGCTGGAAGAGAAAGAACTTTCATTAAAAACGATTGTTCCTTACACCACACGTCCGATACGGTCCGGTGAGAGGAATGGAGTGGAATATTATTTCTGTGACGAGAGTGAGCTTGCTGCATTAGAGCAGACAGGAAAAGTCATTGAACTTCGAGCCTACAACACCATTCACGGTGTGTGGAAATATTTTACCGTGGATGACCACCAGGTGGATTTGGGGCAGCAGGACCATGACTATCTGCTTATCGGTACGCTGGAAGCTTACCTGAAAATCAGAGATTATTATGGAAAAGACAAAGTAATTCCAATTTATATTGAGGTGGAGGACGGAGTCCGTTTACAGCGGGCATTGGATCGGGAGCGCGCACAGGAGAAGCCGAAATACGAGGAGCTGTGCCGCAGATTTCTGGCAGATGCAAAGGACTTTTCTGAGGAAAAAATAAAAGAAGCGGAAATAGAGACGCGTTTTGTTAACCAGAATTTAAAGGAAACAGCACAGAATATTAAAACTTATATGATTCAGGCTGGAAATGAGGGAATATGGCAGGATTTAAGGATATTTTAGGGCATGAGCAGATTATTGCACATCTGCAGAATGCAGTCTCAATGGATAAAGTATCACATGCATACATCGTAAACGGACCGGATAAGTCCGGAAAAATGATGTTAGCGGAAGCATTTGCCCAAACACTCCAGTGCGAAAATTCCGGTGCCGGAGCGGGCATTGAGCCTTGCATGGAGTGCCATTCCTGCAGGCAGGCCATCGGGAGAAACCAGCCGGACATCATCTATGTCAGCCACGAAAAGCCAAACACGATATCCGTAGACGATATTCGCAGCCAGATTAACAACGATATCGTGATAAAGCCCTACAGCAGCAAATACAAAATTTACATTGTGGATGAAGCGGAAAAAATGAACGTACAGGCACAGAATGCGCTGCTTAAGACCATTGAGGAGCCACCCGCCTACGGAATTTTGATTCTTTTGACCACCAACGCAGATACATTTTTGCCTACCATTCTTTCCCGGTGCGTGACCTTAAACATTAAGGCAGTGTCGGACGAGAAAATCAAAAAATTTCTGATGAGCAAATATCAGGTGCCGGACTATCAGGCAGATGTCTGCGTAGCCTTTGCTCAGGGAAATGTAGGAAAGGCAATTCAGTTAGCCTCCTCGGAGGATTTCAATGAATTAAAAGCATCAGCACTTCAGCTGATTAAACGGCTTCGTGAAATCGACCTTTACGAAATGACGGAGGCCATCAAACAGATCAGCGAGTACAAGCTGCAGATCAACGATTACTTTGACCTGATAACAATCTGGTATCGTGATGTGCTGTACTATAAAGCAACCGCGGATGTAAATGGCCTTATTTTTAAAGATGAGGTCTATGACATAAAAAGACAGGCAGAAAAAAGTTCTTATAATGGCATCGAAACCATACTTGAGGCATTGCAAAAAGCAAAAATCCGCTTGAATGCCAATGTAAATTTTGATCTGACCATCGAGCTTTTATTACTGACTATAAAGGAGAATTAATTATGATAAAAGTAGTGGGAATTCGATTCCGAAATGCGGGAAAAGTCTATTATTTCGGACCGGGAGAGCTAGAGCTTGCCAAGGGAATGCACGTAATCGTGGAGACAGCCCGCGGTGTTGAGATGGGTACCATCATGACAGGCCCAAAGGATGTAAAAGACGAAGAGGTAGTGCAGCCGTTAAAGCCTGTGATTCGTATTGCAACAGAGGCAGATGAGCGGACAGCAGCCAAGAATCGGGAAAAAGAAAAAGAAGCCTTCAAGATTTGTATGGAGAAAATTGCAAAGCACAACCTGGATATGAAACTGGTGGATGCTGAATACACCTTTGATAACAACAAGCTTTTGTTTTACTTTACCGCAGACGGAAGAATCGATTTCCGTGAGCTGGTAAAAGATTTAGCGGCAGTGTTCCGTACCCGAATCGAACTGCGTCAGATTGGTGTTCGTGACGAGACAAAGGTGATGGGAGGCATTGGTATTTGTGGCAGACCCCTCTGCTGCAGTACTTTTCTTTCTGAATTTGCACCGGTGTCTATAAAGATGGCGAAGGAGCAGAATTTGTCCTTAAATCCGACAAAGATTTCCGGAGTCTGCGGAAGACTGATGTGCTGTCTGAAAAATGAGGAGGAAACCTACGAGTATTTGAACAGCCGCCTTCCGAACGTGGGAGATTATGTGACCACCGATGATAAATTAAGGGGAGAGGTTTCTTCCGTGAATGTACTGCGTCAGACGGTAAAGGTTCTGGTGGAAGTGGATGATGAGAAAGAGCTTCGTGATTATAAGGTAGAGCAGTTGAGATTTAAGCCTCGCCGCAGGAAAGATGTGAAACTGACGCCGGAGGAGTTAAAAGAGCTGGCGGCTTTAGAGGACAAGGGAGGAAAATCCAAGATTGATGATGCAAAATAATCTTGTTCATGAAAATGAGAGGTTAGATGAATTGCACCGGAACGGATATTATATTATTCAGGACCCGAAGCGTTTTTGTTTCGGAATGGATGCGGTGCTGCTCTCCGGCTTTGTAAAGGTAAAAAAGGGAGAGCGGGCCATAGACCTTGGGACAGGCACCGGAATCATACCGATACTGATGGAGGCAAAGACGGAGGGTGAGGATTTTACGGCGCTGGAAATTCAGGAGGAAAGTGCCGATATGGCGCGCCGCAGTGTGCTTTATAACCACCTTGAAGATAAGATAAAGGTGGTTACTGGAGATATCCGGGAGGCCACAAAGCTGTTTGGCGCATCGTCCTTTGATGTGGTCACCACCAATCCGCCCTATATGATTGGAGATCATGGTCTGGCATCCACATCGGATGCGAAAGCCATCGCACGGCATGAGGTTTTGTGTATGTTGGATGATATTTTGCGGGAGAGTGCAAAAATCTTACGTCCCGGCGGGAGATTTTATATGGTGCATCGTCCATTCCGACTGGCGGAGATATTCAGCAAGATGGTGGAATATCGGATTGAACCGAAGCGGATGAAGCTGGTGTATCCCTATGTGGATAAGGAGCCAAATATGGTGCTGATTGAAGGGCTCCGGGGCGGAAAATCCAGATTGACTGTGGAAAAACCGTTGATTGTATATAAAGAGCCCGGTGTTTATACGGATGAAATATATGATATTTATGGGTATTGAGGGAGGAAAATTATGTTTAATGAGATTTCAATTGGTCCGATTACAATCTATATGTACGGATTAATGATGGCGCTGGGGTTTCTGGCTGCATTATGGCTGTGCCTGCGGCGGGGAAAAAAACAGGGCTTGAACGAGGATATTATCTGGGGTATTTTCTTTTGTGCCATCATAGGTGGATTGGCGGGAAGCCGTCTGCTGTACTATATTGTGGAGCTGCCGCAGATTATTAATGACCCGTCGATTCTCTGGAACTTCAGAAATGGTTTTGTGGTATACGGCGGAATCATCGGTGGTGCTTTGACCAGTTATGTTTATTGCCGCAGAAAAAAGGCAGACTTTTTGACACATTTTGACCTGGTAATGCCTGCGGTGGCGCTGGCTCAGGGCTTTGGGCGTATCGGATGCTTTTGTGCGGGCTGCTGTTATGGCAGGGAGACGGATTCGTGGTGTGGCATCACCTTCCACGATTCTAAGTTTGCACCAAATGGCGTGAGGCTGATACCAACCCAGCTGATTTCATCGGCAGGGGATTTCCTGATTTGTGGGTTACTGCTTTTGTATGCTAAAAAGAAGCCGAAGAGGGGCCGTGTGGCGGCTATGTATCTGATGCTGTATGGTGTGGGACGGTTTGCAATAGAGTTTTTGCGAAATGATTATCGGGGAAGCGTCGGAGTGTTTTCTACTTCCCAGTTCATTTCGATTGGAATTGTCGCAGTGGGAATTGTTCTGAATGCTTTGGCAGCGAAGTTTGCTGTAAAAGAGGAGACTGCGGATGAGCAGGAAGTTGTAGATGATGAAGAAATGGCAGACGAGCGGGAGACTGCAGACCAGCAGGAAGTTGCAGATGAGCAGAAAACTGTGGATGAGCAAAGTGCAGGAGAAGAATCGGAAGTAGCGGCAGAAGAAGCGATAGATTCGGAAACATCCAACGAAGAAGTGACAGCGGGATCAGAAGCAGAGGTGCCGGAAGAATCTGTGGGAAATAAAGCGGTAGCGGAACTGGAAACAACAGAGCTACCAGAAGGAACCGTGGAAAATGAAGCAGTGGAGAAGCCGGAAGAGACTGAAGAAGGCGAAACGGATGTGGAGAAGGAAAAGATAGAGAAATAAGGAATTCGTAGAAAACTGTGTCTCGCATGAGCACAGTTTTTTGTACACTTTTCTGTTTATTAAAGATGATAAGAAGGAATGATATCGAAATTTTAGTTTCGTTCTCTACAAAATCACGCATTCTGGTGTGGATGAGTAGCGGACGCGTAAATTGAGCCTGATTTAAGGAAGGGAGACCTATGGCTGGGAAATTATACCTATGCGCCACCCCGATTGGCAATCTGGAGGACATCACCTATCGGGTACTGCGCACTTTAAAGGAAGTGGATTTGATTGCAGCGGAGGATACGAGAAATTCCATTAAGCTTTTGAACCATTTTGACATAAAAACTCCAATGACGAGCTACCACGAGTACAATAAAATTGACAAGGCCTACCAGCTTGTGGATAAGCTACGGGAAGGGAAAAATATTGCCCTGATCACGGATGCAGGAACACCGGGAATTTCGGATCCGGGAGAGGATTTGGTGCGTATTTGTTATGAGGAAGGCATTGAGGTGACTTCCCTGCCCGGTCCGGCAGCGTGTATTACGGCATTGACCATGTCCGGGCTTCCTACGAGACGTTTTGCCTTTGAGGCGTTTCTGCCGCGGGAGAAAAAAGAGCGGGCGGATGTGCTGAATCAGCTGAAAAGCGAGACTAGAACTATCATTATTTATGAGGCGCCGCACCACCTTGTCAAGACGCTGGAGGAACTCTATGAAGCTTTGGGTGATCGTAAGATTTCTATTTGCAGGGAACTTACCAAGAGGTATGAAGAAAAGATGCTGACAACGATAAGTGAAAGTCTTACATTTTATCAGGAGAATGAACCTCGCGGCGAGTATGTTTTGGTGTTAGAGGGGAAGACTTTTGAAGAATTGAAAAAAGAGGAACAGCAAAACTGGGAAAGCATGTCCATTGAGGAGCATATGGCAGTTTACGAAGGAAAGGGTATTGATCGGAAAGAGGCCATGAAACTGGTGGCAAAAGACCGGGGAATCAGCAAGCGGGATGTGTATCAGGCGTTATTGGACTAGTATAAAAGGACTTCCATTTGTTTGGAAAATAGGAGAAGTGCGAAAATAAGCAGTTCTCCTAAAGACTATGCATATATTTTGGAATTCAAGGTTCATGACCCGGAGGACGAGAAGACTCTTAAGGATACTGTGGCTGCTGCCCTTGACCAGATCGATGAGAAAAAGTATGAGACCGCACTTTTGGCAAAGGGGATTCCGGCAGAAAGGATACGAAAATACGGTTTTTAGATTATTTCTGTGGGAGTTTATTCCTATTTTTGCTGCTGCATTTTCTGCTTGTATTGGGTTGGTGTAATCCCCATATATTTTTTGTATAATCGATAAAAGTTAGAATAGTTGTGGAAACCAACTTGGTAACTAGCTTCTTCCAGTGAATAATTTTGACATACAAGCTGATTAAATGCTAATAATCTTCTGTAAATAAGATATTCCCAGAGTGTAGTGCCTACGTATTCCTTAAATAAGCGACAGAGATGATATTTACTGAAATGGAACTGCTCTGCAATCATTTCGACGCTTAATTCTTTTTCGCAATTTTTATTAAGATATCGGATGACTTCATGAATTCTTTTGTCTCCGGGCATGGGGGTAATGGCATCTATGGGCAATGTCTCTAATGCTTGATTCAATTTTGCCAAAAGCTCAATAATGGCACAGATGGCCAACACAGTGCTTTCTGTTGTACTTTCTTCCGTTAATTTTAAAATCTTTTTTAGTTGTTCTCCAATGCCAAATGAATCGACACTTTCAGCGGTAATCAGATTACGCGTTCCATTCTCACGTTTGTAAAAGGCATCGAAAAAGTCGTGCTTTCCACAATCAAAGGAATCAAGAATAGAGTCGTTGATGTAGAGTGCAATTCTTTCGTGAGGCGTGTCGGCATCGATTGATAAACAATGGAGTTCATTTGGATTAATTAATATAACATCACCCGGTTGGATGAAATAATGCTGTCCTTCTATCCGGATATTGCCGGATCCTTTCATAAAATATGTCAGTATGAGGGTAGAGTCATAGTGCAAATGTGTGCTCACGGAATGTTGGGGGTGGGTTTCTACCGTGTGGTGGAGTCTGTAATGGGGATTGTCATCATAACAGAATTTCTTATATTCGT
>JAGASC010000362.1 GCA_017621905.1 Roseburia sp. | reverse complement strand
CTGTTAAAATGTATAAGTATACAGGTTTTACACATACCAAAAAGAGAAAAGAGGAAAGAGTTATGAGTAAAAAACGGATTGGAATGTTGGCACTTATCGTGCTGATCGTTGCTTTGGCAGTGTACACTTTCTTAAATCCGGCAGCTGCATCCGAGGGTTATGAACCTCACGTATATGCCACAATATGGGCATTGCTGCCGCCGGTCATTGCGATTGGACTGTCATTGATTACAAAGGAGGTATACACATCTTTGTTCACCGGTATCGTGACAGGCGCCCTTTTGTATTCAAACTTTAATCTGGAGCTTATGTTCAACACCATGCTTTTTAACGAGGATGGCGGAATGGTCTATAAGCTTGCAGACAGCTGGAACGTAGGTATTTTGATTTTCCTTGTTGTCTTGGGAATTCTGGTTGCCATGTTAAACAAAGCAGGCGGTTCTGCAGCCTTCGGTCGCTGGGCATCCAAGCACATTAAGACGAGAGTGGGAGCACAGCTTGCAACCATGGCCCTTGGCGTTTTGATTTTCGTGGACGACTATTTTAACTGCCTTACCGTCGGGAGCGTTATGCGTCCGGTGACAGACAGACATAAAGTATCCCGTGCAAAATTGTCATATCTCATCGATGCAACGGCAGCTCCGGTCTGCATCATTGCACCAATCAGCTCCTGGGCAGCAGCGGTAACATCTTCTGTTCCGGATGATTCGGGAATCAACGGATTTGCAGTATTTTTACAGACGATTCCGTACAACCTTTATGCGATACTGACTCTTGTCATGCTTGTTGTCCTGGCAGTGTGCCGTATGGATTTTGGTCCAATGAAAAAGCATGAAATGAATGCAATCGCGGGTGACTTATTTACCACAGAAGACCGCCCCTATGCAGATGCGGAGGAAACCACCGAGAATGCAAAGGCAAAGGTAATTGACCTGGTTCTTCCGGTTATTGTATTAATTGCGACTTGTATTTTAGGTATGGTATATACAGGCGGATTCTTCTCAGGCGTAGGCTTTGTTGAGGCATTTGCAGGTTCTGATGCATCCGTAGGTCTGGTATTGGGCGGATTTATAACCCTGATTTTTACTTTCATTTACATGATGATGAGAGATGTATTGACTTTCAAAGATTTTGCAGAATGTATTCCGGAAGGTTTTAAAGCAATGATCGCGCCGATTCTGATTTTAACAATGGCGTGGACACTTTCCGGTATGACAAATCTTCTGGGTGCAGATGTGTTTGTGGCTGAGTTGGTAGGCGGTTCCGCAAATGCACTTCAGGGATTCCTTCCGATTATTGTATTTATTATCGCGGCCGGCCTTGCCTTTGCAACCGGTACAAGCTGGGGAACCTTTGGTATTTTGATTCCGATCGTGATCGGTGTATTCCCATCCGGACAGATGATGGCAATTTCTATCGCAGCCTGTCTGGCAGGTGCGGTAGCAGGAGATCACTGTTCGCCGATTTCCGATACGACCATTATGGCAAGTGCAGGTGGTCAATGTAACCACGTGAACCATGTTGCAACGCAGATTCCATATGTTCTGGTAGTTTGCGCGGTATGCTGTGTTGGTTACGCAATCATCGGTGTATTCAATGCAGTTGGCTTATTGAACCTTGCAATTCTTGCATTGCCGATTTCTATTGTGATACTGATTGCTACGTTATTGGTAATTCGTAAGTATTCCGGTGGAAAGGAAGAAGTTTAGTGCAGGAAAACGTTTGAAATTTTTTCAAATGATATAAATAAAGATAATGAAAGATTCAGCCATGCAGGTTTTAGCAGACTTGCGTGGCTGTTTTTTCGTTATAAATTCTTGACAACAGGGAAATCTGATTATATACTAATGAAAGATTAAAAGCGAAGGAACCCCTTTGCTGAGAAAAAGCGATGACGAAGACAGTAGTTCTTTGGCAAAAGTCCCAGAGAGCCGGAACGGGTGGAAGCCGGCACGAGTAACCATTGAATGAATATCACTTCCAAGCTGCAGTCCGAAATGCATTTTGGGGCAGGACGATACAGGTATCCGCCCGTCACTTAAGGCAGAGTAGAAACTGACGTATTCTCTACGTTACAGG
>JAGASC010000361.1 GCA_017621905.1 Roseburia sp. | reverse complement strand
TGGAATTAGAAAATAGAGTAAAATGGCTTCTCTGATATAGAACCAACGTCTGTAAAAGCAAGCCTACTACACAGAGCGAAAGATGTCAAGAAAAAGGGGAGAAATTTGGCATTATATTTAAAATTGGGTAGAAAAATCCACTCTATTTTTGTGAGAGGTGCTGAAAATGAGAAAGATAGTTTTGCTGATGTACCATTATATCCAATTAATCTAAACCAGTGATAGCACATCCGATGACGAAATAAAGAAGTTAATATTTAGGGATATTTGTTAATTTATTGGCGTAGACACCAAAACGGATTTGTGGGATGCTTTTCACAAAAAGAATTAGTCAATCAATAAAAAAGCAAAGGAGCATATGAGTTATGATTTCCTGTACGGAATTTATCCCATGCTATAGTGAACTATTTACATACCTGGAAGAAAAACATGGCAGAGATGAAGTAGATCGCTTCTGGGAGTACCTGTTCCAACCAACTGGTGAAGGAATTTCACTGATCAACTTTGTAAAAAAAGAAGGACTCCACGGCTGCTGGTCATACTGGACAGGCTCCCTGAATGAAGAAGCAGCAGATTTTACCATGTACCTCAATGAAAAACGCGGGTTCTACCTGCTTGAAATGCACCACTGTCCGTCCCAAGGCCGTCTTTTAGAGCTAAAAGAAGACCTTGGTATCGAGCCCTATCACGATTACTGTCTGCACTGTGACAACTATCGTGCAGCCATCGAAAAAGTAGGATTGAAGTATATTTACAATTTTAACGGCACAGAGCATGCAGCCTGTTCCGTTCTGATTTACGACGACAGCATTTTTGATGGCAGAGTTTTGATGCCGGCAATGGCAAAGACCTGCCCATCGATGTAGTTGTAGAGGGTCTTTTCGCAGATGCCCAGTTCCGGATGGATGGTTATGATCTGGTAAGGGAAAAGCCCTTGATCCAGAAGTGGCTTGATGATGGCAGCCATCTGTTCAGCTTCGGCGGTAGTAAGGTCGACGCCCGTCCTCGCGTCCACCAGCATAGTGCGGTATTCCTTGTCCGCCCGTGCAGCATCATAAATGTATTTGTCAAACCGACAGGATGAATGCTGCGGGCAACCGTTGCAGGCACCGGGGGAGCGATCCCTACGTGCACATTTGAAGGGGACATAATCAGGGCAGGCTCGGGTACAGAGACGCCCATGCTTGCATTTTTTGCTTTATAGGAAAGAACGCCTACGGCGCTCTCTTGAATTGAAAATGGCCGCAGGTCAGCGGGCACAAAGAGTGGACGACACTGTTTAGAAGATATAAAAACCTTCTACACCAGCCTCATCAGCAAATAAGTGATCTTCATTTAAGAAATAATCCATATCCAGAAGGTCATCCTCGCTCATACGGCGAATGTCCTCGGATATCATTCCTTCTGGGGGATTATCCATATATTTTTTGCGCAGTTTCTCGGTATCTGGTTCCATGCAGTCAGCCTCTTTTTAAAGGAGTATAGCACAGAAGCGCGAATTAGGAAAGCCATGCAGATGACCTTTTCCCACGAGAACGGGACATTACGTCCTCGTACATTTCTTCCAGAGAAACACGCTGATGGTTAATGTAGAGTTCTAAAAACAGCATGGTGGCGCCACAGGAGCATTTTAGTGGATTGTAGCCAAAAGAGGAAAGAATGGCAGTACGCCACTGGTCAAAGCTTTGGTAAATATGTTGCTTTTCGCGAGAGATAGCGCGATTAAGTTTTTTATCGATTTCCCGGTGTCTGGCATAAATACCGCCATAGCGAATCATCTTATAGTGTTTTTCGGGGATGTGGCGGATAAGGCGCTCGATGAACTCTATAACAGGAATGGTTTCTTCCACATACTGTTCATCTTCATGGCGGTTGTAGTGGAAAGTGACAAAATCACCATCGTACTTGTCAATCCTTGATGTGGCAATGACAGGGCGTCCAAGATAGCGCCCGATGTATTTGACAACGACATTGGGATCGCATTTGTTAGGTCGTGAGACAACACTGTTTACAGCATGAAAAAGGAAGTCGAGCAAAGTACGATCATGGAGAAAGAAGTCCCGGAGGTTCTTATCAATGGTAAACATTACTGCAATAAATACAAACAGTATAAAGTCAGACACATCCCACTCAGTAAAATGGATATGATGTGTCTGTTTTTTAGTTTATCGTCTTCTGATTCCATGCATTCCGATATTGCATTGGTGTAATATTTTCATTAGCATGAAATAGCCTAATAAAATGTGAGGAATTACAGAATCCACATCTTGCACCGATTTCTTCTATGGATAATTCAGTGGTGCGGAGCATTTCTTTGGCATGGTTGATCCGCACATGAGTAACACAAGCAGAGAAGGAGGTGCCCACCTCACCGGAAAATAGTCTGGATAAATAACTGGAATTTATATGAAGTTGATCGGCAACGGTGCTCAGTTTGATGGGTTCGGAATAATGTTCCTCAATTATTTCCATAGCACATTTTACATATTTATTTTCAGAATAAAGCGGTTGATCTGTACTAAGGCTAATGATCAACCGAGACAGAATCTTGGTCAAAAGCATAGAAGCATAGGTATCACGGATATCGTTGGAAGGCTGGCGGTACAGAAGGATCAGTTTTTCAAATATACCGATGAGAGACGGCAGCCAGTTCATGGCAAAAGGCTGGAAATATTCCTGCTGCAGGAGCAGTGTGCAATATTTTTTGGCAAGGAAACCGGTAAATTGGATGAAATAGTTCTCGTTTTGACCATGTTGCTCGATAGAATATCCGGGACTGTTATCAACAAGAGCAACACCTTTTCCGGCAAGAGCGGAAGAAATCGTGTAGTCCTTCTCCGGAAAATGCATATTCACTTCATAGAGACCGCTGTTTTGCGGTGTAAATGTTAAGCAAAAGGTATTTTCCGGTATCCGGTGCGTAATACAATTTCCGCCTTGTATAAAATGGCCCAGTTCTGTGACATAAAGCCCTAAAGATTTTGCATACTCACTGGGAGTGATGAAAATCCATCGGGATTTTTGGTCAAACACATCAAAATGCCAGGAATGTTTCTTTTCTGTTTCCAATTAAATCGTCTCCTTTACCAGTCAAAATCACATCATCAGCCCGGATTGATTTTGCGAAGTGCTCCCAACCGTCGTTGGTGATCACCGGGCGATAAGGGGCAAAACTCTTGGTCTTGTAATAGATTGCCTGGGTAAAATATTGTTCCTCAGGAATGGATTTTAATCTTCTGGTGTTTACGTACTCCATTATAGCGCTTTGCCTGAATGATTTCAATATCTTTTACAAGGGCAAATGTCATAATTATGACATTTCTGGTCAATAGGATGCAATGACAAAACATTGCATTTTTTTTAAAATAACAGTAGGAAATAATACATTGTCATACTTAAACCAAAGGGAGGAAAACAAAATGAAAACAAGTATCAGTGAAAAAGCACGTGTAGGTGTTATGTCTGTAGGACACAGAGAGTATTGGGAGTGGAATCAGTTACCGGGTATGAAAGAAAGTCTGATGCAGATGGGGCAAGAGATTGCTGACTGTATTGCAGAGACAGGAGTAGAAGTGATTTTTGACTTTGTGGATAACAGAGAAACTTCCTATGAGGCAGGACTTCGTATGAAAGCAAAAGACATTGACTTGTTATTCCTCCATGTGACCACGTACGCTGCATCCGGGCGATGGGTTCAAGGTGCTCTGGCGGCAGGTTGTCCTATTGTAGTAGTAGGGTCTCAGCATTGGAAAGATACCTCCGGCATACGTGATATTGATGCTGATGAAGGAAATGCTGCAGGGGGACCTTGCGGATTCCCGGAAGCTTACCATGCATTGATGCGTTGCGGAAAAGAACCAGTGGGATTAATGTTTGGTATTCACATTGATGACAGGTTCCGTAATGATCTTCATGAATGGGCAAGAGCAGCTAATGCCGTTCACGCATTCAAAGGTGTTGCTTTTGGTTTTATGGGACATACATATGAAGGTATGTTGGATATGAATTTTGATCCGACTTCCGTAACCAAAGTGGTTGGATCTCATGTAAAAATGTTGGAAATGTGCGAACTGGTTGATTATGTAGAAAAATGTAACGACGAAGAAGTGGCTGCCAAGATGGAAGAAATCAAAGAAAATTTCGAATTAAAAGAACGCAGCTACGAACGTATGACGGTAGATATCAAAGACGAAGATGTAGAGTGGGCAGCAAGGGTTGCAGTAGGACTTGATAAATTGGTGGAAAACAACAATCTATCCGGACTTGTATACTACTACATGGGCGAGAACGACAGTATTTACGAGAGAACAGCATCCAACCTGATCATCGGTAACTCTCTGATGACAACAAAGGGAATTTCCATGGCAGGGGAAGCAGACATGAAGACTTGTCTTGCAATGTATTTAACAAGTGCTTTAGGATGCGGCGGTTCCTTCTCAGAACTTTGCTTTATGGGATTTGACTGTGATCAGATTTGTGTCGGTCATGACGGTCCTCATGATATTCGCATCAGCCAGGGCAAGCCATGGATCCGTGGATTAGGTTTTATGCATGGTAAGAAAGGCCATGGAATTTCCGTAGAGTTCCCGTTAAAATACGGTCCTATCTCTATGGTTGCTCTTACACAGGATGCACACTGCAACTTCAAATTAGTATATGCAGAAGGAGAATCGGTGGAAGGATGGCTTGCAAAACAGGGAAATTCCTTGACCAGAGCAGACTTCGGTATGGATATCCGAGACTTTATTTGTAAATGGGTAAAAGCCGGAGTAACCCATCATGCAGCTCTTGCCATCGGACATTGTGGATCCATGGTAGAAAAATTCGGTGCTATCATGAATATTCCGGTTGAAAAGGTTTGCTAGTTTCCCATAGAAGGTAAAGAAATATGAAAATAGTAGTGCTTTTAGTTGCATATTTTATATGCAGAATTTTATGTTTGGTGAAACGGTGGGGTTGTGGCAGTGGGGAGGTATTGTTGCGTTGATCGTGATCAATGTATTCAGTTAATTTCCAGAATGTTGATAGAAAACTAATATCGGGAGGATTATGTAATGTTGAAAACTTATGC
>JAGASC010000360.1 GCA_017621905.1 Roseburia sp. | reverse complement strand
TTTGAAATTTTTCCGATCAGATTCTGGAATCTTCCATCCAGATTCAGGATTGTTCCAATCAGACTTCCCAATGCAAGACTAATAATAAAAAGCACCGGATAGTTACTGTTTGGCATCCGGCTGACTACCGCGTTGATTCCAATGGCTGTAGCTGCCAGTCCCATGGCATTAAACAGTGCATTCTGATATTTTTCATTGATTCCTTTTTTTACAACACTTCCGATGATACTTCCTGTTATAATGGTTGCTGTGTTTACAATTGTACCTAACATAACTTATCTTCCGTCCCTTTAGTCTTTTCTTTTGCTTTGCCACGATTATAATAGATTCTTAAAAAAGTCTCCAATCGCGGAAAATATATTGCCAAAAAAGTTACCAATGGCAGCAATCACACCGCCGCCGCCATTTCCTCCGTTTTTGAAGGAATTATACAGGGAAGCTGCATAATCTACCAGACCGCTCAAATCAATATCCAGAGATGTAAGCTTCAGGAGCAGGTCCACGATCTGCTGCCGCTCCTCATCCGTCAGCGCCACACCGTATTTATCACAGGCCTCATCGATCACCTCGTTGATTTCACCCTCGTCGGAAAGATCATTTTCAGCAATCACCGATTTGATATAGGCGATAAACTCCTCCACTTCCTCGTTGGTCAGTCCCTCGATGGTCTCCGCCAATTCTCCGGTGACAACAAGCTCATTCAATGCCACATCCACAACATCATCCTCAATTACTTCTCCTGTCATCTCCTCATAGGCCTTAAAAATACCTACCAGGGCAGCCGTTCCGGAGATTGCTTTGGGGCCTGCCACAATGATGTCTGCGTCTGTGACACCCGCTGTCGTCAACGCATTTTTATACATGCCAACGGTGCAGTAAGTGATGTTATTGGAAGAAATATTCAGGCCGCTGCCCTTTTCACGCTCCACGATTACAACGGAAGACCATGCCTTGCTTCCGATCTGGGATGCATCAACATAAGAATCCAGATACTGGTGTTCTTCCGCATTGGTCACGTAAACCACATTGTATTCATCCAGATTTGCCGGATCGATGCCCATAATTCCAAGCACAATCGCGCGCTGTTCTTCGGTCAGGTCAGCACCCAGCGCCAGATATGGTTTGTCCTTTTCTGTGATGACCACGTCGTCATTGTTTTCATCCACGATAACCTGGCCCTGCACCACAGGTGTTTGCGTATCTGCTGCATTTTGGGCTTCTTCCGAAGCCCGGTCTTTTGCAGGTGCCTCTGCCTGGCCAGACATATCTTCCACCTCTGCCTGTACCTCTCCGGCACCGGTTTCCACCTTTGTATCTGCTTCCGCTTTTGTATCTGCCCCGTTCACGGAATCTGCTTTCACATCGCTTTCTGCTCCATTCCCGGAATCTGTTTTCGCATCGTTTTCCGCTTCATTTACGGAATCTGTCTTCGCATCGCTTTCTGCTCCGTTTGCAGAATCTGTTTTCATATCGCTTTCCGCTTGATCCGCCGATTCTTTTCCGGAACTTTCCACGGACTTTGCATTCTGCACCGCCGATGTCTGCGTATCCGTCGTCTGGCTGGCATATACACCTATCCCTGACATCAGAAATATTGTTACCGCCATAAACAGGCTTGCTATCTTTTTCACATTTTTCCTCATTATTACCTATTCCTTTCTTTCACACACAATGGGAATCACTGCCACTTTTCTGTGGCAATGCACATTCCCGGTAACAGTTCAGATACCCTCACTGTTACCATTCCCGTTTTCCCGAAACAGGTCTCTATTTTACTACGAACCAATGTGAAAAACAACCCACCCGGGTTCACCTGCCGCAATTTTTACTTTTTCTTAAGAAAATCCGTAACTGTTCAGCGTAGTCCTATGCATTTACCTCGCGAGATAGGACGTATGAAAGCGCAGAAAATATAGGAGCAAGGCCCGCTTTCACCCTTTGATTCTCACATCCATCCATGCCATAATATCCGAAAATACCTGTTCCTTATCCGTTTCATTTAAAATCTCATGCCGGTCACCTTCATAGAGCTTATATGTAATGTCCGTGCATCCGGCCTCCTTGTATTTCCGGTAAACCTTTAAAACACCCTCTCCTAAGTCGCCCACCGGGTCTAAAGCTCCGGACACAAAGAACAGCGGCAGATTCCGTTCTGTCTTTTTGATGTTTTCCATCTGGTTATCGTAGAGTATAGATTCCATCAGCCCCTGGTATCCGTTTACCGTAAACAAAAAGGTGCAGCGCGGCTCCGCATAATAGCCCTTCACAATTTCCACATCCTTGGTCAGCCAGCTGTTGGCGTGATTTTTTCCGTATAAATCATATTTTTTATATGGTTTACTGTAGGATAAGGACTGGAGGAGCCTGCTTCGGTAATGGTCGCCCCGGATCGTTCCAATGATTTTGCACAGAAGAAGCCCCATTTTCATGGTGACATCCGGCATACAGCCTGTTCCCATCACAATGGCACCGGCCAGTCCTTCGCTGTGCAGGCAAAGATATTTGCGCAGCATATAGGAGCCCATGCTGTGACCCAGCATAAAATAAGGTACGCCGGGATTTTCTGTCTGAATCCGTGCGCGCAGCCGGTGCATATCCTCCACCAGGGCATCGCTGGGATTTTCTTTTCGGAAATAGCCCCATTCTTCCCGGGAAGTGACAGAACCGCCATGTCCCAGATGGTCATGTCCCACCACAAGGAATCCTCGCTCACACAAGTATTCTGCAAAGGGTTTGTAGCGTTCGATAAATTCCACCATGCCATGGGTAATCTGAAGGATTCCACGGTACGCTTCATTTTCCGGCATCCACTTCACTCCGTGAATCGTCGTTTTCCCATCCACGGATAAAAAATTGATTTGTTCTTCTTTTGCCATAATACTCAACCATTCCTTTCGCTTTGTCCAGGCACATACCTTAATAAAATTCTTCAGTACCTTCACAGTTACTAAAATTCTTACTTATAGCTCCGGATAATTGCCTGCACGCTCTCGCTTCCCTGATAGGTATTAACCTCCGGATAATACACTACCGACATGCGGATTTCATTTTTTTGCCCCCGGAATGCCGCCTCCAGCGCCTGCTGCCCGAATTTTTCTGCATAATAAGCTTTCCAGGCATCGATATCGCCAAAATACACCGCCGGCACCCGGTTTCCATGCTCCGTCAGAAGATTCAGCTTTAATACGTTCATGTTCCGGCCCACCACCACGGCCCGCTCCACCTGCAGGTTTCTGTCCGCAAACTGTGGCTTCACATTTCCTTTTCCAAAAGGCTCCAGCAAATCCATCTCCCGCACCAGGGCAGCATCCGGATAATCCAACGGCATGGCAATATCTATTTTTACCTTCGGAATAAAATCTTCCTCCTGCAAAGTGCAGTTGCCGTTTATTTTTTCCCGAAAAAGATCCACGTTTTTCTCCTGCAGGGAAATGCCGGCAGCCATGGGGTGTCCGCCAAATTTTGTAAAAAGTTCCTGACATTTGCAAAGCTCCTCGTACATGGAATATTCCTCCACGGAACGTCCGGAGCCTTTGACGCCCTCCTCGCTTCTGGTCAGCACGAAGGTTGGCTTGTGGTACTGTTCACGGATGCGCCCCGCGATAATTCCTGCCAGACTTTCGTGTATCTCCGAGAGAAATATCACCAATACCTTCTCACCGGCACCGCCTTTTTCCACCACCAGCTTTGCTTCCTCCACGCCTTCTGCAGTCATGTCCTTCCGCTGAGTATTCAGTTCTAC
>JAGASC010000027.1 GCA_017621905.1 Roseburia sp. | reverse complement strand
GTCAGCTTAAGCGGCGGCCGCGGCAGCGTGATCGGGGTGTTTTTAGGAGCTCTCATCATGGCAATTGTAGGAAAAGCACTCCCCCTCATCGGAGTATCCCAATTCTGGCAGACCGCCATGAAGGGGCTGATTATTATAGCGGCAGTGATTCTAAATGTTCTGGCCCAGCGGGCCATGGACAAAAAACAGCGGAAAGGCAGGGAAATGTAGCTATGGCGACAAAAACCGGAAGAGTCATCAGCGCAGAACAAAAATTCAGCTGGAAAAGGGCACTGCTTCGCTGGGAAGTATTTCTTGTAGTGATATTTATAGCAGTAAACATTATGAATGCCTGCATCTCGCCCTATTATTTAAGTGTAAATGGATTGTTTACGGCAACCTCCTCATTTCTTGACAAGGCATTTATCGTGCTGCCCATGGCATATGTATTATTGCTGGGCGAAATCGACATCTCGGTGGGCGCAACCGTTGCCTTGTCCGCCTGCATGCTGGGAATTACCTTCAATGCAGGAATGCCCATGGGCGTGGCGGTCATCGTCTGCCTTTTGACGGGAAGCCTGTGCGGCGCGCTAAACGGCTTGATTTTGACAAAATTTACAGAATTGGCACCGATGATTGTGACGCTGGGAACACAGATTCTGTTCCGGGGAATTGCAGAAATTCTCCTGACCGACCAGGCCACCGGCGGTTTTAACCAGGTCCCCTGGTTCAAAAGCTTGTACTGGGGAAAGGTGGGCGTGGTGCCTATTATGTTCATCATCTTTATTCTCTGCGCAATTGTGTTTGGAATTATCATGCACTGCACCACCTTCGGGCGGCGAATGTATGCCATCGGAAAAAATTCCGAGGCTGCCGGTTATTCCGGTATTCCGGTACAGAAAATTCGCTTTCTCGTGTACACCATCACAGGAACCTTTTCGGCGGTAACGGCCATTTTCCTGGCCTCCGGAATGGGCAGCGTCCGTTCCAACATTGCTTCGGGGTACGAGCTGGAAGCCATCTCCATGGCTGTGCTGGGTGGAATTTTAACGGATGGCGGCAAAGGAAATTTTCCCGGAGCAATCCTGGCAGTCTTTATCCTGGGCTTTCTGCGTTACGGTCTGGGGTTGGTAAATGTACCGTCCCAGCTGATGATGGTAATCATAGGGCTTCTCCTGATACTTGTGGTGATGGCTCCGAACTTAAAAGTGGGGAGATGGAAAGCTGCCCCCAAAGGTATGTAGATTTCAGAGCAGAAAAGTAATGACAAAAAACGGAGACAGAGAAAATGGAATCGGAAAGCAGAATCGGAAAAACTGGCATAAACGCAACCGCGTTATGTATAAATTAAGAATAGGGGAGGTATATAACACATGAAAAAGAAAATTCTAAGCGCAATCCTCTGCACCGTAATGGCAGTGACTGCGTTAGCAGGCTGCGGCACCGGTAAATCGGCAGCATCCGCAGGCGGCAAAACAGCAGGGGAGGAAACCTGCGCAATTCTGGTCAAAAGCGCCGGAAACCCGTACAACAAGAAAATGATTGAAGGCTTTCAGGAAATCATGGACGCACAAGGGATAAAATACGTGGTAAAAGAGCCGGAGGAAGCCTCCGCAGAAGCTCAGATAAAGATGGTAAACGAACTAGTAGCCCAGGGAGTAAGCTCCATCGCCATCGCCGGCAATGACCCGGATGCATTACAGCCCGCACTGGAAGAAGCCATGAACAAAGGCATCAAAGTTGCCTGCATGGACTCCTCCGTAAATGCAGACAGCCGCATGTTGTTTGTAAATCAGGCCGGCATCGACATCATCGGTGAAACCTTAATGGAAGCAATTTATGACATCACCGGCGGAGAAGGCCAGTGGGCAATCCTTTCCGCTACCAGCCAGGCAACAAACCAGAACGCATGGATCGAATCCATGAAGACTGTGATGCAGCAGGAAAAATACGCGGGGCTGGAACTGGTAGAGGTTGCTTACGGAGACGATGAATATCAGAAATCCGTAGACCAGACGTTAGCCTTGCTGTCCAACTACCCGGATTTGAAAGCAATCTGCGCTCCCACAACAGTGGGCATCATGGCAGCAGCAAAAGTACTTCAGGATGAAAGCTCCCCGGTAAAACTGACCGGCCTTGGCCTCCCATCCGAAATGGCAGACTACATAGGCGATGACGATGCACATTCCTGCCCGTACATGTATCTGTGGAATCCCATTGACATTGGACGTCTGACGGCCTATGTGTCACTGGCACTGGTGGACGGAAGCATCACCGGGGCAGCAGGCGAGACCTTTACCGCCGGAGACCTTGGAGAGTATACCATCACGGAAGCATCCGACGGCGGTACAGAAGTTGTATTAGGACCTCCGTTTGCGTTCACACCGGATAATATTGCGGATTGGAAAGATGTATATTAGTATTTAAAAAATCCTCAAACTCCTGGCAAGGAACTGGCTGTGCTTTACCTTGATGCACACGATCCCTGCAGGATAAGTAAAAGAGAAATGAAAGGGAACAGTACTGCAACCAAATTGCAATCACTGTTCCCTTTAAAATATTGGATTTCCTTTTTTGATTTTAACTGGACACGCCAGGACGCACCTATATACTTTTAGCTATTCATGCTAAGCTTGCCAATTTGCTCCACCATCTTCGCCCGAAGATTCTCTAAGAATTCCTGACATCTCGGATAATCATCAAATCTCAAATCACGTCCTGCCGCCTCATCAATCATACTTACCACATTCTCTCTGCCAATCAACTTTTCAAGTGCAAAGCAAATATTCATATCCTGAATGGCCTCATAGGTAACCTCGCCTCTGATGGAAGGATAGACATCACCTTTTGCCGGATACACAATAAACGGATCGCCCGAAGGATGAGCACCGTCACTGGAGGTGGTGAGGTAAGGATCAATCGGATACACCGATCTGGCTGAATTGTAGAAATTAAATCCCCAATGCAAAAATCCTTTGATATTGTACTTATAAAGTAAAAATCCCAAAATCCGCGTCCGGTAAGAAGGCATCGCCATAAAGCTGTTGGTAAACACTTCCTGCGGCCCACAGCAGTAATAGGTCCACTGGTTCGGAATGTCGTGCTCCAAAAATTCATGCACGTGTTCGACACTGGTAACAGGACATTCCACAAGACCTTTTTCATAGAACACATAATTCGACAAAGCATCAAAAGTCTTACTGTTTCCAATCAGCGGCCGAATAATCTCCGATGCCGTCTTATAGGTGTCAATATTATCCAGGGTAGGTTCGTCGGAAATATGGAAATAAGTATTTTCACTTATGCCCTCTTTTACCAACTCCTCCGAAATAGCAGCAATATATTGTTTCAGGAAAGATACATATTCCTCAGAATCCGCTGCCACATGCCAGCCAAACATGTAATCCTTTTTCCCGTTTTCGGTCACCATAATGTTTGGTGCAAATTTAGCACCCCATTGAGAAAACATATGCGCCATCTCATAATATTTGATGCCGTTTTTCTTGCAGATATCAATAAACCTCTTGAACTTGTCAAAGGAAAATTCGTACCGGTCCCCTTTTTTCTCAATATCAACAAGCTGCACACAAGGCCTTGTGGTGCCGATTTCCGTATCAAGCGGCGGTGTATGTGTGGGCACCAGAATCATGTTAATTCCGGTATCTGCAGCAGCGGCTATGTATTTATCAATCAGTGCCCAATGTTCCTCGGAATAAATCTCCACACCATGTGCCACGGCAATACAATCCGCATAAAACCATCTTGTGTAGATCAGATTTTGCTCCGGCATAACAGCTGGAATCACCTCGACTGTCATAGTCTCATAAAATACAGATACAAGCTCTCCTCCCGGTGCGTTGACAGTAAATTTTATCTTCACGGGATAGATACCCGGAGTGGTATCCTTGGGAACATCTAATTTTACCCAAATGGTACTTACCTGGGATCCGAGCGACAGCTTATCACCCATTTCCTTCAGGGGCACAAGTATATCCGGCATGAATCCGGGGTCCTGTGTGAGATAATCCTCCATATCCACTTTTGCTGTGACAGGTGCGTCCATATAAGCATCTTTTACGCAATACAGCGTTATGTTGTCGGCAAGTGGCGACTCCACCGAAGCGGTGGCAAACAAAAGATTGGCAGCCTTCATACAAAGCTGATAAGAGAGCCGTTCTCCTGCCAGTACGCTTTTTTTGTGTATTTCGACATAGTCAAGATTGTCATTTGCCCTTACTTTTTCCAGGGATGAAATTTGCTTTATTGTAATTTCCATAACAAATCATGCTCCTTTCTTGATTTTTATAAAAAATATTATATACTAATCTTATCTGCCTGCAATGGACAAATAAACGATAAAAATGGACTTTTCGACAGGAGGCCGTATGCATACACAGACATATTTTCACACCAGATTAGAATATGAAGCAAACAGGAAAAATGACAGGGTGCCGCTGCAGGTCAACTGCGTTGGCGCGGTGGTGGCGGATCCATTTTCCAGCAAATCCATCAGACGGGATTTTTACTATATCTACGTGTTAAAAGGAAAAATGGTGATGCCGGACCAGACTCTTTATCCTGGGGACGTGATGGTCTTTGAACCGGAGCATGCCTATCGATATCAAAATGAGGGAGAGACGACTTATTTTTGGGTACATTATACGGGATTTGAAGCTTACTCCATGACGAAGTCGGCGCTTGGGCAACTGAACGTCAAGCAGCACATTGGCATACATAGAGAACTGATTGATAGTTTTAAAAAGCTTTT
>JAGASC010000359.1 GCA_017621905.1 Roseburia sp. | reverse complement strand
TTTCCCTCAGCGTCCATACGGGAAAAATAGCCCGGTACGATTTTATTGAAACAGAACTGCTCCGCATCATAGACATGATTGTAGACCACATCCATCACCACACTGATTCCGTGATCATGAAGATTTTTTACCATCTGTTTCATTTCTCTTACACGCACCTCACCCTGGTACGGGTCGGTGGAGTAGGATCCTTCCGGCACATTATAGTTTACCGGGTCATAGCCCCAGTTGTACTGCGGTTTCTCCAGGCTGCTCTCATCCACGGAACCATAATCATATACCGGCAGCAAGTGCAAATGGGTAATGCCCAATTCTTTCATATGGTCAAGGCCTGTCGGTGTGCCGGCTGCGGTGGTGGTGCCGGTTTCTGTTATGCCTGCAAATTTTCCCACATTTTTTATGCCGGAGCTTTTGTCGGAGGAAAGGTCTCTGACATGAAGCTCGTAGATGATGGCATCGGTAATGCGGCTGCCCGCATGCGGGTCAGTATCCTTTTCCCAGTTTTCCGGGTTGGTGGAGGACAAGTCAATGACCATGGCACGTTCTCCATTTACACCGCAGGTTCTGGCATAGGGATCACAGGCTTCCTGTTCCCGGCCATTTACGGTTACCAGGTATGTGTAGTAGATTCCATTCAAATCACCGTCTTTTGTGGCAACCCAGGTGCCTTTTTCAGCCGGCTTCATAATAAGCTGTTCCGACAGATCAGTACTTTTGGCATCTCCGGTGTTGTTGCCGGAGGAATAGAGATTGACTTTTACCTGGTCGGCCGTGGGTGCCCATACACGAAAGGTCGTCTTCTCCGCGGTCCAGACTGCGCCCAGGTCATTTCCGGTGTAGGTGTATTTTTCTTCAAATTCTTTGGTGGAATATTGTATGTGCATTGTTGTTGTGATTTCCTTTCTGTTAAAAACCAGTGTCTTTTATATTATAGTCATTTTTTTACAATTCTTCCACTATATTCTGCCGCACCATTTACATTTTGGCGGATATTTGTTATGGTACTATCAGAATTGATTTGGTCTACACGAAAACGAAAGGATTATTTCATGAAAAAGAAACGATTACTTCCCGCTTTGCTGCTGCTTTTACTCGTGTTATTATGTGCTGTTATATTCTTCCTATTCTCAGCCAAAAACAAAACGGATTCTACCGGTTATGTGCCGGATCTCTCAAAGGAATATCTGGTGACCCAGTATTCCGATGCCACCGGACAGCATGGAACCTTTTATACCATCACAAAGGATTCTGTCCTCATCATAATCGACGGCGGCTGGGCCGGAAATGAGGCTGCTGTGCGGGAGGTAATTGCACAGCACGGCAATCACGTGGATGCCTGGATTATTTCCCATCCTCACAAGGATCATGCCGGTGCTTTTAATGCGATCTACGCCAACCCGGATGGAATTACCGTAGACAAAATTTACGACAACGGTTTTGACCATGATTTCATCGCCGAGGCAGGGGAGCCCTATGATGATATTGAGATCATGGAAACTTATTATGAACTGACAAAAGATGCTGCAAATGTGACGCATTTGAAACGCGGAGATGTACTGGATATTTGCGGGTTGACTTTTTCTGTATTCAATGCTTACGATGATGTCGTTTTAGCTAATGTGGGTGGAGAAAAGGATTATCAGAATAATGCTTCGCTGTTGTTGAAAGTCAGCAGTGCAAATAGCAGTATGCTGTTTTGTTCGGATATTAAATATGATATGAACGATACGCTGCTGGCCTCCTGGGAAGCGGAGCTTTCCTGCGATTACGTGCAGACCGGACACCATGGGAACTGGTCATTTTCGGATGATTTTTATGATAAGACGGGAGCTTTGGTGTTTTTCATGGATGCAACTTCTGAGATTACGGATAGCCCGAATTTCCCTGCAAGTACGCTGAAAAGTACACTTATGGAAAAAGGAAAGACGGTGCTGGATTTTAGCACCGCCCCGAATTCTGTTACATTGAAATAATTGGGATACCGGGATAGATGAGCCGGTTGGGGATTATATTTTTCTAGGTATGTTTATTTTCAGACGTAGTGGTATTGCATTTGTAGTGTTTTAGGGATAAAAGAGAAGAGGCGTTTGCCTCTCTTTTTTATGCAACAGGAAAGTGCGTCCTATTGCATAAAGACCCTTCGGGTACAGATGCGCAGCTTTTGCACGCAAGCGTATAAATGCGCCTACAAAAGCTGCGCTGCCATAAACATTGGTCGCGAAAGTTTGCGAAGCGCACTTTTGTTCTTCATGACAACATGGTGTCTACTTTACTTACGGAGTGTAATATCTATAATTTCCTGTGGCTGTAATATCAACCGTACTTTTATTCTGTACCAGCACACGATAACGACCATTCGCATTAACTGAAAAATCGTATGCTAATGAAGACTTTCCGCTATAATACCAAACATCTCCTAAGCTATTCATAATACCAATCCAGTATTCACTACTCGCTGGTACCGCTATACATGATACTGCAACTTTCTGTCCCTTATCCAATGAAATGAAGCTAGACACATATCTCGTATCTGGCGGTACCTCCCATTCAAAAGAAGCTATTTCGCCTTCGTCCAGCGCCGGCATAATAATTTCTGCCTCTGGATTTGCATACACCAGTTCCTCATAACTGTGATCTTCATCTGCCGGTATGAAAATCATACCTTCTTCCATTACAATATCACTAACTGATGATGTCGACTCCGTTCCTCTGTAAATTGTATCCTGCACATCCGCCACACCACTTCCAGCTGCATATGCAGTAGTAACGCTCGTCAATATAAATGCTGCAATCAATACTGCGGAAGCAAGTTTCCCTGCTTTTTTTATTTCGATATATTTTTTCATATAATCTATTCTCCTTTCCAGACTACCCTGGTTTTCGTATAGCATTGAAAAAATATAATCCCCTCCATGAGTCTCCGGTGTATGTCTCATGGTAACCATAATCGTTTTGAAATAACCTTTCGCTGTCATCTCACCATACATCGCTGCAATGGCCTTTCTATCACAGTCATATTCGCTCCACTCTGTTAACAGTTTTAAAAGATTCTTTGAAAATGGATTCCAATGATGCACCACGCCCACAAACATCCCCAAAAGCTTGTACAGCAAATCATAGCTTTTGTAATGTGTAAGTTCATGAAAAAATATGACACGGAGCTGTTCTCTGGTAAATTCTCCATTGGGAAGTATAATACTGCACCGAAAAATCCCCGTAATCATGGCACTGCCAAATCCTTTATTCCGATAAAGTCGGATATTTCTGCGAACTCCCAGTTCTTCCTTCACCAGATTGAATTCCTTTATTACTGTCTCGTTCTCCTCAGGAACGCTGCAGCGTATGAAAGCTCTCCATCTTAACCCTTGTCGTATGTATCTGATGATACCCCTGACCGTCTGAAATGCCCAAATAAACTCAAGAGACAGATATAAGAAAACCGTAATTCCCGCAGCAGAAAAATTCATCTGCCACAAGCTGTCTGATCTCATATACCCATCTCCCACGGTAAGCTGTACCAGGATGTATCCCACTGGCAAAATATAAAGCAGACATACACAGCGAAGCATCCTATATACCAAATCCGGATTCCAGCTGCTGAGCACATTCTGAAAAATACTCCAGATCGCCAATGCAATCGTACCTGTAAACGATGTGATAACAATTGCGAAAAAAATTTGACTAATTAAGCTCATCTATCTTCTGTTTCAGCCGTTTGATGTCTTCCTCAGAAAGCATATCCTCGCACAGGCAGCAAGCCATTGCTCCCATGTCGCCTTTGTTGAAAAATCTCGCATTCTCCTGCATGGTTGCTCTCCAGAATGCATCCTTTGTAACAGCAGGAACATAGTAGGAATATCTTCCCTTACGATAAACAGTCAAGAATCCTTTTCTTACCAGTCTTGCCAAAAAGGTAGAAACAGTCTGTGGTTTCCACTGCTTACCATTTTCCTCATTCACACGGTCCATGACCTCCTGCAATGCTAAATGCTCCGGTGAGTCCCAGATAACCTTCATAACGAGTCTTTCACATGTTGAGATATCGTTTGTCTCCATATTCATTCCCCCTTCCTACTCGCGCAGTACTCACTACGTCCGTAAAGATGATATCATTTTTTTCTTTTGTCTTCAATGAATTATCACATTTAAGCACTTTTTTCTTACTTTTGAAGAATCCCGCTCATTATTCCTCTTACATTTGAAGACTTTTCATTCACATTCTATTATAACGTAACTTCTCCAAGAAATCTATCCTCAACTTAACAGTTTTTACAATTTTTTTAATTTTTCTTAAAATTTTCCTAAAAATCTC
>JAGASC010000358.1 GCA_017621905.1 Roseburia sp. | reverse complement strand
TACCATATATGGTCAAAGAAAAGTCTGTATTGCGGGCACAAAAAGGTTTTCTGACGATTCTCTATGGTGTTTCACTGGTAGTTCTGGTGGTGTTTTATATACTCCGTCGGCCGTTGCTGGCCATGTTCAGCGGTAATTCCGGTCAGTTTGTGGATGTTGCCTCTGCTCTGATGGCTATCATCCTTTTTGGTCAGTTTGTAACCTCGCTAAACTCTGTATCTGCGGCTTATCTGCAGTGCAAAGATTGCTTTATTACTCCAAAACTACTGGCTCTTATGGTGACGGTAGCCGCAACGGCAGTTATCTACTTGGCAGAAAAGCTAAATATTTATCAGTATGCAACGCTATCCTTCATGTTGATCCTGGTGGAAATGGTGGTGCAGTATGCAGTTGCAATCTACAAAGGTTTTCGCTATAGTCCATGTGTTCCTTACAGGGATCCGGAGCTGCGGCATATGTTTTGTACTTTTCTTCCAACTGTATTTGGAAGCGGTGTATATCAGCTGACGTTGATGACGGATTCTCTTATTTCTTCTACTTTGGGAGAAGGTAATATTTCTGTGTTAAGCTATGCTGGAACGATTTCCGGCATGATTAACACCGTTATTGCAAGTAACATTATGTTGTACATTTATCCGAAAATTGCAGCTGAGGTAAATGATGAGCGCGGCAAGAAAAAACTGTTTCAATATATGACGTTTTTTGCAGCAGTGATGTGCGCGGTCATTGTACTTTTTGCAGCAGCAGGCTATGATGCCGTCAGAATTCTTTTTGAGCGTGGAGCGTTCCGAAGTGATGCTACGAAAGGGGTATTTATCTGTGTGCTGATTTACTTACTTGGAGCACCTATTAATATTATGCGTGATGTGGTTTATCGGTATTTCTATTCCAAAGGAAATACCAAAAGTACATTTTACAATGGTTTATCAGCCAGCATTTTGAATATGGTTATCAGTATTGTACTGGCTCGGTTTATTGGCCTATACGGAGTGGTGCTTGGAACAACAATTACTGCAGTGTTTTCATTTATAAGTATTTTGCTGCGAATGAAAAAACAATATACCTTCGGCGGTAATTTTATCTTCTTTGCAGGAGAGTTGGGGAAAATAATAGTTGCCACGGGCAGTGCGGTTATTGCCTGTGTGTTCATAAAACTATTACCCTTGAGTTGGCCCTCACTTGCGGTATCTCTATTGTCAGCAGTGGTTGTAGTTGTAATATTTGTTGTTATGCTCTTGCTCACTCGAGCAAAGGTATTTTATGTAGATTTAGGTTAAATGTGTATGTATCGAATACTTTATGGCATTCCCTTTAGGGAGATATTACTGGGTTTATTTTTTTCCTATATCGTGTGGAGTTATGCGAAAGTCAGATTAGGCAAAAGGAAAGTCTGGAAGATATTCCATGTTGGAGTGATTCTTTTGTGGCTTGGCGTGAGTTTATATGTCGTGATTTTAAGTCGCTCCAGAGGAAATGGCGGTATTAACTTAGAGCCTTTTTGGTCATACCGAATGGCATTTATGGAAGGTAGTTATGATTATTTTCAAGAAATCTATTTAAATGTCATGGCATTCTATTTCTTTGGTTTATTTGCTCCGGAGCTGTTGAAAGGGAATTACCGATACTTGGTTACTATAGTTGGTGCGATGGTCTTAAGCATAGCCATTGAATATGGTCAATATAGACTGGATGTTGGATTGGCTGAACTTGACGATGTGTTTTCTAATACTGTTGGAGTTGTATTGGGCGCGGTAGCCAACTGGATTTCGTATAAATACTTTTCAGGATTCGTGAAGGTGGTAAAGCGATGGACAGAAAGCTTATTACAGTTTTTACACCGACATACAACAGAATAAACTTATTACCAAACTGTTTTGAAAGTCTGAAACGGCAGACTTGCAGAGACTTCTTGTGGTTGATTGTCGATGATGGATCTACAGACGGAACACGTGAGTTAGTGGGGCAGTGGGCTAAAAATTCAGCTTTTGAGATCCAGTACATCTATAAAAAAAATGGTGGTCTTCATACTGCGTACAATGCAGCCATTTTTGCAATTGAAACAGAACTTGCAGTTTGCATTGACTCGGATGACTACTTAACGGATGATGCCATTGAATTGATTTCACAAAAGTGGTATCGCGATGGAGGGATTTATTATGCCGGTATGGTTGCGCTGAACAGAACAAAGGATAATGATGTATTAGGCAAACGTTTACCCGAACTTGTTTCTGAACATATTATAGATCTCTATTGTAAATATAACTGTCGAAGTGATCTGAAAATGATATATCGGACAGATCTTCTTAAAAGTGAAGGTCCAATTCCTGTGTTTGGACATGAGAAACATATGAATCCATATTATCTGTTTCTTAAAATAGATAAGAAACTTCCGATGTTGATTTTGAATCAATCTGTATGTGTGGTTAATTATCAAAACGACGGGATGAGCACGGATATTATCCGACAGTACGTAGAGAGCGCCAGAAGTTTTGCCGAACTTAGATTAATGATGGTTTCTATGGAAAAAGCACCTGTTTGGTATATTCTTAAAAACACGGTTCATTTGGTTTCAAGTGTGCTGCTGGCGAAGCAACCATCATTAATCTGTTTATCACCGCACAGAGTAATATCTATACTAATGTTCATCCCCGGAGTATTGCTGGCGATAATGACGAAATTGATTTATAGGTTTCGATATCAAAGATAAACTAGGTATGGGTGTGAAGTTTAGTTTCGAACCCGCCGAAAAAATCCCCAGATTTAACAACGTACCGGAAGTTGTTGTAGTGGATTTGGTACCAAAATAAAAATTAGTAAATACTACAAAAATAAGTTATTGAAACATCGTGGAAGTTGCGCTAGAATTACTTTAATATATATTTTTTACATGCATAAGTAGTACGAAATAGAGGAAAAATGGATATGCGGATTAAGAAGGATTTTGTGCTCCGGGAGATTGCCGGAGATTATATTGTGATACCGACGGGACAGACCGTTTTAGAGTTCAACGGATTGATTACGATGAACGACGTAGGCGTTTCCCTTTGGAAAATGCTCCAGGAGGAAGTTACCATGGACAATCTGGTAGCGGGAATCCTCGAGGAGTATGAAGTGGAAGAGGACGTTGCCCGGGAAGACATACAGGAATTTTTGAATAAGCTGATTGAGAGTGGAATTCTTGTAAAGGATGAGGAGTATGCAGAATAGGAATCATCAATATTTGGTAGATAAGACAGAAAGCTTGGAGAAGGGAATCATTGTATTCCCTTCTATTTATATTGAGGGAAGTGCCGCCAGCGGAAAAACAACAGCGGTGCAGATGCTGTTGGAACGACATCCGGAAGTAGAATCTGTCATCTGCCAAATGGGCAAAGAAGAAGCCGGGCCGGATCAATTCACCGACAAACTAAAAATCCTTTTAGACCGCATGAAAAAGAAAAAAATCTGGGCAGTATTTGAAAATATACCAAGCAGCCTGAATCCGCAGGCTGTGCAGGCCATGGCAGAACTGGTCCTTCATCTGCCGGAGGAATGCCGGGTTATTTTCATAAGCCGCGAGCAGCCCAGACAGGAGTTCCTGGAGTTGTTCTGGAAACGTAAGATGGAGTTAATATCCTGCGAGAACCTTTTTTTTACATTGGATGAGATCAGAAATTACGCGCAGCATACAGGGGTGGCGTTAAATCCCAATGAAATATATCAAAAAACCGGCGGTTGGCCGGGCTGCGTGGACGTCCTCATCCGCCTGGGCATGAAAAACAAACAATACGGACGACGGCCGCAAGATGTAGAGGAGCTGCTTGGCAGCTATGAGATGGACTCCTACATTCGAAGAGAAATATTACATACTCTTTCCCCGTTGGAACGGGAAATGATGACCAGAGCCGTATCACTTCCCTGGCTGAACGAGAAAATGTGCGGGGAAGTATGGCAAACGCAGGATGCACTGCAGCTGCTGAATATTTTAAAAAGAAAAAATTTGCTTTTATACGACAGTGAAAAGAATCGCTGGAAAGCTGCGTCCTTATTTTGCCGCTATATTTCCGAGGAAAAGTGCGAGACGCAGAAAGCGGGAAGCTGGTATGAGAAAAACGGTCACATCGGAGAGGCGCTGCGCTGCCTGCGGCAGTCCGGAAATGCAAAAGCCTACCGTACTTTTTTGCTGGACCACTATGACAGGATACCGTTCCTTGGAGTGTATTACGGCGAAGTCATGGAGTGGCAAGAAAAATCTCCGGAACTCTGTTATTTACGTGGTATGTACAGTTATTCCATGCAGGACATGGAGGGCCTTGACCGTGAAATCCAGAACGTAAAAAATCATCGCCCCCCAGACAGACGTACACAGGAAATTTTTCTGAATCTGAATTATGTAAAGCCGGATCTGCACCTGAACGATTGGCTTCAAATGTTAGAGGACAGCGGGGAAGAATACCCAGGAATGCGGCTGTACGACATGCTGGGAAATTCGGTGACTTTTCTTTGCGGACTGCGGGATATTTCCGGTTTATTTGCGTGTCCGAAAAAAGAGGAAAATCGTCGGGCCCGCATCTGGAAGGAGTGCCTGGGGAAGGCGGAGTGGAACGGTTACCGGTTGGCCAGAATCGATTATTATCTTGAGACGGAGCGGAAGGATGCTGTGCCGGAGGAGGACTGGAGTCTTTTGATGCAGGATGAGAATGCGTCGGAATGGAACGGAAGGATTTCTTTGCAGGAACAAGAAAATGCAATGCCGGAGTCTTGGCAGTTTTCTCTGGCAAAACTGTATTTGCTATGCAAACTGCAGCGAATGCGCCCGGAGGAAGATTACATAAAGGAAATTCGCAGGCTGGAAGCAGCATTGCTGCGGGAGGACCATCCGGTTTGTGTCCGCATGACCGAGGCGGTGGGATGCCTTTATTCCCTCTGGTATCAGGAACGGGAAAAACTGTCCGGGTGGCTCCGTTACACGCTGATGGACAGCACCGTAAGAATCAATGAGGAAAATTACATGATGTTTTTTTGCCGGGGCAAGGGCTATCTGCTGCTGAACCAGTATGATCGTGCCGGCAAAATATTAAAAAAGCTGATACCCTACCTGCAGCTTTACCGCAGATCCAGATTTCTGTCAGAGATTTTGTTCGAGTACGCCATTGTGAATCTGTGGGAAAGCCGCCGCGGCCAGTCCGTGCGCAATGCAGTGGCCTCCTTTCTGGTGACTGGAAACAGCCGTTATGTGGAATTTTACGCGGGATACGGGGAGAAGGGCCGGGAAGTGCTGGAAGCCTACGAGGAGTGGATGCACATGAACAGCCCGGAGAGTTGGCACCGAAAGAAGAAGTACAATTACGGAAATGTTCTGCGCATGCCCATGGAGGACTACGTGGGCGTTGTGCTGCGCTGCGCAAAGCGGGAGACGCGGTCAAGCCGCCAGAATTCGAAGGAGGAGATAGAGACGCGGCTGACCATGATGGAGACGATCATTCTGCAGGATATCGGACGAGGGTTTTCCAATGCGGAGATTTGTGAGGAGCTGAATTTGAAGCTTTCCACGGTAAAAAGTCATATTTATAGTCTGTATAAGAAGTTAGGAGTGGACAGCAGGACCCAAGCGGTGTTGAAGGGAAAGGAAATGGGAGTGTTGGACTAAGAAGAGGCCGGTCGAAAAACGAAGGCTGGTATAGGTAAATTGAAATATTTTTGACAAATCAAATTCAGAAAAACTCACAGTAAGCATTATTCTCGAGGAACCAGACATAAAGATGGCGGAGGTCAAGGTTGAGCAGGTTGTTTTATTATCTTTATTACACAGGATGATATCTTCAATAAGGATTTGGCGAAGTATACGTTCACGGAACAGTGCGAGGAGATAGAAGGACTACACTTAGAGGACGGGACAAAGAAGATTTTTTTGAATATGACAAGCAAAAATGGTTCCAAAGAACTCGTAAGTCTGTTACAATATATGAAGAACACCAGTCTGGATAATCCGGAAATCGAAGTGAAGGATGAACGGCTTATACGGTTGGATGAGATTGTAAACGAGGTGAAAGAGTCAGAAGAATGGGAGGCAGTGCAGATGAACATTCTTGAGATTGGAATCAGTCAGGGAATTAGTCAGGGAATCAGTCAGGGGGAGCTGCAGAAGCTAATTAAGCAGGTATGTAAAAAGCTGCTCAAAGGATGTGATGTGGCGGAGATTGCGAGCATGCTTGAGGAAGAAGAGACTGTGATTCAGGAAATCAGTGACGCGGCGGAGAAGTATGCACCGGATTATGATGTGGAGAAGATTTATACGGATATAAAAGAGGCAGAGAAGAATCATG
>JAGASC010000357.1 GCA_017621905.1 Roseburia sp. | reverse complement strand
CAGAGGAAGAATACCGAAAGTATTACAGCGGATTTGAACATATGCCGTTTGCCTTTGCGGATATAGAAATGATATTTGATGAAAAAAAGCATGCAGTGGACTGGATATTCAGGTATGGCAATTCGGCACTGGCAAAGCTTGAAAAGCTTCCGATTGAAAAGCTGATCGGCAATTCCTTTGGAAGCCTCTTTTCCAATATGGATTCCAAGTGGCTAAGGAGCTATGAGCGCGCAACCCTTTATGGAGAAAAGCTGGAGATTATCGACTACAGTCCGGAGATTGATACCTATCTCAAAGTAATCTGTTTTCCAACCTTTCGGGGACATTGCGGATGCATTTTGTTTAATATTGAAGAGATACAATTTACAAAGAACAGTTCTGATGCAGAGAAAGCATTGATGCTGTATTTCGGGAAATTGCCGGAGAGAAACACCTGATGGTGCTCTCCGGCTTTTCTTATGTCGATTCGTCCCAAACCATGTCGATTCGTCCCAAACCTATTGCCTGTAAAAATACCGGATGGTAAAATTGAAGCGATGCATTTAGGAGGTGGATCATGCCTGCCTGGGAGATTTCGAAGAATCAATAAAAGGCAGGATGTTCCCTTTTAGTAAAGGAGAAAAAGAATAGCAAAAAGGAGTAAGAAGGAGAAAGTTCTATGAGAAAGACACTGAAAAGATTAATGACAACAGTATTGACCCTCGCCATGATGATCGGCGTATTTGCAGTGGGGGGTACAGGTAAAGGCTGCACCAACATATGAGCTTGTTGCTGTGGAGGATGATGTTACCTATGAAGAAGCAAAAGCCTTGGTGTCCGATAATCCATCCAGTCAAGTAGATAATGAAGCGGATTCAGCGTTCATTTCAATAATAAGGGAGCTCATTCCAGAAGCGGGGTTATCTTCCGGTAATTTAGTTGTGTTCTACAACATAAGTACTTACGGTAATATAAATAGCGTAGTTTGGCAGTCGGCGTATGCAGGCTGGGCAGTTATGAGTGATGATTCTCAATATAATAGTATGAAGAGTAGTGGATTTGTTTATTATTATTTAGTAAAACACGAAGATGCATCACAAACTTCAAGTTCAGAGCCTGTTAAAACAGAGGCACCCGTACACGAGCACTCCTATTCATGGGTAACCGTGCAGGAAGCTACCACAGATCAGGACGGTATCGAGGAATACAGATGCTCCTGCGGAGCAGTGGCAGAAAGAAGTGTGATCCCTGCCAGCCAGGTGTTTGTAAAGGGTCTTTATGGGGAAGTCAAGAATGCTCCTATAAATGGAACTGTAACATTTGATTCCGGCAGACTGTACACCATGTCCGACTATATTGTAAAGAAGCTGGCAGAGCGGAGTGATGTCACAACCGTAGTAACCTTTGAGTATAACAAGACGGCTTACAGGATGACGATACCTGCCGGAGCGGATTGTTCTGCATTACTTGCAGATGAAGATTATTTCTATGGATATTTCTATTTTGCCAAGCTTGTTGGCGCAACGATAGAAGAAGTTTAAAAGTAGATTATTTATTTGAATAAACAGACAAAATTCGTGGGGAGTTTTTTCTTTTAAATAGGAGGGATGACGAAAGGTCGTCTCTCCTTTGTTATGCCGGGTGTGTCAGGTACAAATATGCTACAAATTACACACTGCATATAGAGGGATATTTTTCATCCAACCCTGATCCACGTACTTTTTTGTCGAAAAGCGCACAGCTTCTTCCGGGTGAAACTTATCGCAATATGCCTTCAGGCTCTGCGATCTTAAATTTCCCTCTGCTTTTACCTCAATCGGCACAATGCATTTTTCTTTTTGCACAAGAAAATCCTGTTCGAAATTTGCACTTTCTGTTCCATAATAATATGCGGTGTAAGTAGTGTCCGAAATTAACTGCTGCAGGACATACTGCTCAGTCAGAGCCCCCTTAAACTCTACAAAAATATCATTTCCCTCTAAAATAGACTCTGCGGTCAGTTCACTTAATGCTCCCAATAATCCAACATCCAGCATAAATAATTTGTAGGCATTCATGCTTTTATAGGCCTTAAGAGGCATACGAGGCTCATTTACACGACTTACCTTGTAGATCAGTCCGCAGTCAAGCAGCCACTGAATTGCAATTTCGAAGTCACTGCTGCGTGCCCCTTTTTTCATCTGACCAAAGAAAAATTTTCTGTTATCTTTGGCCAGCTGAATAGGGATGGCATCCCAAACCATTCTGATTCTTGGCAATGTTCTGGCATCAACATGTTTACCGAAATCTCCCTCATATTGTCGCACAATATCACTCTGTATTTGCCGAACCTCCTGATAATCCCTGTGTGCACGAAAAGCATCTACCACTGCCGGCATGCCGCCGGTGTAATAATAGTTTTTCATCCAAAATAAATATTTGTCAGAAAAATTATCAATCAAAGTATAGTCCTTCGTGGTAAGCGCGTCCGATAATCCTTTTTCTCCCATAGCACATAAAAATTCACGGAAATTCAGCGCGTATAAATCCAGAATATCTACCTTTCCCACCGGATATGAGACCCCTTCATGAATAGCAACGCCTAAAAGGGAGCCTGCCGCAACGACATGATATTCCGGTGCCTCTTCACAGAAATATTTTAAAGACTCCAAAACCTTAGGTGTGTCCTGAATTTCATCCAATATAATAAGTGTATTGCCAGGAGTTATGGTTACGCCTGATTCAATATTCAGGTTCATAAGAATTCTTTTCACATCAAAATCTATCTGAAAAACATTGCTCATGCGTTTATTATTATAAAAAGAGATATAGGCAACCTTCTCATAACAGGTGCGTCCAAACTCCTTCATCAACCAGGTTTTGCCAACCTGTCTTGCACCCATGATAATAAGTGGCTTTCTGTTCGCTTTCTCTTTCCATATATGAAGTTTTTCCATTGCAAATCTAAGCATAACCTAACCTCCTTCCAATAAATGTAGTATATCACATTTTTTGGCATCTATTCAATTATAAAAAATACATTTTTTGGCATCTAATTTATTGGGAAAACTACATTTTTTGATGGAGATGAATGCCACATTGCTTTTTTGTGTCGATTCGTCCCAAACCATGTCGATTCGTCTCAAAACTATTGTTTGCAAAAAAGCCGGGTGATAAAATTAAACGATACTGTTTGGAGAAAATGTCTGCCGGGGAGACTATGAGGAATATGGATAACAATGTATATACAGTAGAATATGGAAAATGGAGCCGGCTCATCATCAGGGTGCAGCTCATCATAGCAGTCATTGTATGCGTGATTGAAATACTGAACAATGTGCTGCTTTATGTGACGAGATCGCAGGGTTATGGACCGGACACAATTGTTGAAAAGCTGATCCGTTATCTTTTGATTACGTCTGTTTTTAATTTCGGAATGGTAATACTCAGCAAGATAGTAGAGAGAAAAGTGGAGGATCCGCAGAAAAAATGATGCTTTCGATGAAGATGCTTGAAACCTTGGCAGGCACGTTAGATGCCAAGGACAAATACACAAACGGGCATTCCATGAGAGTGGCATTTTTCGCAACCAGACTGGCAGAGGCTCTGGGATGGGATAAGGAACAGATTTCCATGCTCCGCTATGAGGCACTCTTGCATGATATCGGAAAAATCGGTGTTCCGGATGCCATTTTGAATAAACCGTCCAGGTTGTCAGAAATGGAGTTCGGACTGATCATATCACATACAATTGTTGGCTCTGACATTTTGAAGAACATGGTTGCAGTACCAGGGGCTTCACAAGTTGCAAAGTATCATCATGAGCGCTTTGATGGAAAGGGATATCCCAGTGGGCGTAGCGGGCTTGATATTCCTTTCAATGCACGCATTGTGGGTATAGCGGATGCCTATGACGCGATGAGTTCAGATCGTATTTACAGAAAGGCATTATCCCGTGAGAAAATCAGGGAAGAACTGATAAATGGTCGTGGCAGCCAGTTTGATCCGGAGCTGCTGGACAAGTTTGTTACAATGATGGATGATGGGAAGCTGAACATCGCAGATACACTGTCTATCAGCGAGAGTGATGCACAGCAGCAAAATGTTTTGACCGATATCGAAAATATGATTCATAGGCTCAGTAATGCTTCGGAACAGAAGAAGGTCATAAACGATTTTGATAAGTTTTATAAATATATGCGGAATATTGGTCTGCGATACAATCATTCTGTAGAGGTGGTACAGGTTGAAATTGAATATGAGACAGAGTGCAATCAGGACGATAAGCTAAATGAAGTCTCTGATCTTCTGCAGATTGCAATTCGAAAGAACATAAGGGCTGTTGATATGCATTATAAGTATCCACCGACGAAACATATCATTATTCTGCTTGATGCAGGGATTGATAACATTGGTGTTGTCCAGAAGAGAATACAGTTTGACTTCGATATGAATGAGATGAGCAGAGATTATAAACTGAGATTTATACTGAGTGATCATATGGATGCTCCGGGTGGTTCAAAGGGTTAAGCTGTCACAGGAAAAATTCGTGGGGAGTTTTTTCTTTTAGATAGGAGGGATGACGAAAGGTTGTCTCTCCTTTGTCATTGCCGGGTATGCCAGACACAAATGAAAAATATTGCATTTCGTTAGGGAATGTAATAATATACCATCAAAGCATAACAGTTTTCTATTTCACAAGGCTTATGTCGTCTCACATCGGTATCATCCGGTATCGGTACATCAGAGAATTTCAGGAAATCAATGCTTTTAATTACCCAACCCGAATACATTAAGAGCAGGAGATTTCAGGTGATCTCCTGCGGAAAACAGGAGGAAAGGAATGGGACGGTGCAAAGGATATCCACGGACTTCTTGATTTTACAGGAATTCCGGACAGCCTGAGAAATAAAGTATCCAAT
>JAGASC010000356.1 GCA_017621905.1 Roseburia sp. | reverse complement strand
AGAAGAAGGTCAGACACCTGCATCCGAAACCGAAGCGGATGCCGAAGCTGCCGGTACGGTAACATTTCCATTAGAAGAAACCATGGAATTCACAGCTTTTTCAGGTATGAATGGGGAATATGTCCTGGGGGACAGCACTTCCATAAAGCAGGCCACGGAAAACGCGAACATTACAATTGATTTCACAAACGTTCTGAGCGCTGACCTGGATGAAAAGAGAAACCTGATCTTAAACAGCGGCGATTACCCGGATATGTTTTTAAAAGCCAACATTGACGCCAACAAATATGGCATGCAGGGGGTATTGATTCCGCTGGAGGACCTGATTCGGCAATATGCTCCGAACCTTACCGCAGAACTGGATGAAAGAGATGCATGGCAGTATATTACGGCGGCAGATGGACACGTTTATTCCTTGCCGGAGCTTGGACTTCACTCTCCGAACGATCCTGCGCTCTGGATCAACCAGAAGTGGATGGATAATCTGGGACTGAAAGAGCCCACCAATTTTGATGAGCTTTATGATGTACTTAAGGCCTTTAAGGAAGAGGACGCCAACGGGAACGGAGATCCGGATGATGAGACTCCGTTGTTCTGTGATACCGGGGTAACGCCATTCCTGTTGCTGGGATATGAGGATTATACCTATTCATCCGCAACGAATCTGGCAGTGATTGACGGAACACTTACTTACGTGCCAACCCATGAAAGCTACAAAGAGCTTCTGGCATACATCACCAAGTTATATTCGGAAGGTTTGCTTGATAAGAATGCCTTTACTCAGGGACACGACCAGGCGCCCGCAATCGGCCAGTCTGGTGATATCCTTGGCAGCTTCTTTGATGCAGGTGCGTTTCTGACGGTAGGCCGTGATAATGATGATGACTACATAGGTCTGACTCCGTTTACGGATACGCTGCCCTTGAATACCGCCGTTGCTGCTAATACGATGGCGATTACCGATAAATGTGAGCATCCGGAAGTATTGATCGCATGGGCAGATCAGTTCTACTCGGAAGAGGGCGGTAAGCTGGCATGGCTTGGTGTGGAAGGCGAGACCTATCAGTATAATGAAGATGGAAAATGGGAATGGATTCTCGGCAACGGTTATGGCGACGATATCGGAACCGTTCGTGCAGCCGGTACGATGCAGGGTGCTTACAATCATCCTTCTGTTCAGCCGGATGCATGGATGACAGATATGTCAGCTGAAGTTGATCCGGACGAAGTATACTTAAACGAGCAAAGATTGAAATTAGCAGAGCATGGTGCGATTGCACTTCCCGCAATGGTCTATACCGAGGAGGAGAATGCAGAACTGGCTTCCCTGACCACAGACATTAACTCTTACATGGGGCAGTACCGGGCACAGGTAGCTACCGGTGAGCTTAATTTGGACGAAACCTGGGATGAATATGTGGCTACATTGAACCAGATGGGGTTAGAGCGTTTGATGGAGATTTACACCAGAGCTTATGAGGCAGGTATTGCAAAGTAAATAAAGAGGTAACTAATCAGCTCAGATCCATGCATTTACTGCATGTAACGCCAGTAGGTGTACCGGCGGTGAAAAAACGTGGAAATTGCAAGAGCAAGCCCCCATCGCGGAGCGATAGCTTCTCCCGGAGGAAGGTGGCACCAGCCATTTCCTCCGGGTTTTAAATTCATGACAATAGAAAGTTTACGAAGCGTGCTTTCTATTGTTTGAAAACTGTGTCGCCGGACGCATAGATTCCGGCAAATGACAGAACAGGGGAAACCTGGATGGCATATAAAAGACCAGGTTCCGGAAAGGAGTGTTATTGTATTGGATCAAATAAGAATAAAACAAAAAAATGGCAGCCTTTTGCAAAGATTACACAGCAATCTTTTTCAAAGATTGCTGAAAGATATGAGGAAAAACTGGATTTTGTACGCCATGATACTGCCCGTGGTGGTGTGGTTCCTCATTTTCTGCTATAAGCCCATGTACGGTGTGCTGATGGCGTTTAAAGATTACAAAGTAAAGCTTGGAATTATGGGGAGTCCCTGGGTAGGGCTAAAGCATTTTCAACGATTTTTTCATGCATATAATTTTAAACTGCTTCTGCGCAACACCCTGTGGCTCAGTGTATATAACCTGTTAGTAGGATTTCCGATACCGATTGTTTTTGCCTTGATGTTGAATTATTTAAAAAATAAGTATCTGAAAAAAACGGTACAGATGGTATCCTACGCGCCTTACTTTATCTCTACTGTGGTTATTTGCGGTATGATTTCCATTTTCATGGCACCGGACACCGGTATTTTCAACACCATGAGAGCGTGGTTCGGGGCAGAAAGCGTAGATTTTTTGTCCAAACCGAACTGGTTTGACGATATCTATGTGTGGACCGGCATCTGGCAGGGGATGGGCTGGAGTTCCATCATCTATATTTCATCTTTGGCCGGTGTGGATTACGAGCTGCACGAGGCGGCCATTGTGGACGGTGCCACAAAGATTCAGCGTATGATTCATGTGGATCTGCCCTCCATCAAGCCCACCATTGTTATGCTGCTGATTCTGCAGATGGGGTCTCTGATGAGCGTGGGGTTTGAGAAGGTATTTTTATTACAGAATAACCTGAACAAAAGCGCGGCATCGGTCATCTCCACCTATACTTATGAGGTCGGCTTGATCAACAGTGATTACGGATATTCTACGGCGGTGGGATTGTTTAATTCCGTGATTAATGTGCTTCTTCTGGTAACCGCCAATCAGATTGTCAAAAAGTTTGCAGACGAGAGTCTGTTTTAAGGAGGGGGACGGGATGGAAAAAAGCATGGAAAGAAAAATAAGGCGTTCTTACTCCGATAAAATTTTTGATGTAGTAAATTTGCTGGTAATGATTGTGCTGCTGTTCGTTTTTGTGTGGCCGCTGTGGTTTGTAGTCATTGCCTCAGTCAGTGATCCCCACGAGGTGTGGAGGGGCAATGTGGTCATGTTCCCCCAGGGGTTTACGTTGAATTCCTACAAGGAACTTGTGAAATACACCAGCATCTGGACGGGATATGCCAATACGATTTTTTATACGGTGGTGGGAACTTTAGTCAACCTGATAATGACCGTTTGTGCAGCCTATCCGCTGTCCAGAAAAGACTTCGTACCACGCAGATTTTTCCTGTGGATGTTCATGTTCACCATGTATTTTGGCGGTGGGCTGATTCCCTCTTATCTGGTGGTGAGCAGTTTGGGACTGATCGATACCCGTTGGGCCATGATTATTCCCGGGGCAATATCCGTGTACAATATACTGATCACCAGGACTTATTTTATGAACAGCATTCCGTCTGAACTGCAGGAGGCAGCCACGCTGGATGGGGCCAATTCCCTGCAGTATCTGTTGAAGATTGTCCTGCCGCTGTCGAAGCCGATTATTGCCGTGATCGGACTTTATTATGCGGTAGGACACTGGAATGATTTTTATACCGCGTTGATTTATGTTTATGACAAGAACCTGATGCCATTGCAGAGTTTCCTGCGGGATATGCTGATGTCCACCAAGCTGTCTCTAAGCAATCTGACAGGAATGGATGCAGAGACGGTGGCCAGGAAAATGGAGCTGGCCCAGACACTGAAATACAGTGCAATTATTGTATCTACAGTGCCTGTGCTGTGTATTTATCCGTTTATCCAGAAATATTTCGTCAAGGGTGTTATGATCGTGTCCGTTAAAGGGTGAAGGGATATTGTAACAGTGAAGGTACCTGAACTGTTACGGGATATTAATTGGATTCCTGCGTTTCCCCGGGAGCGGCAGATGGTTTCCCGGCCCGGAACTGGGAGGGCGTCAGCCCTGTCTCCTGCTTAAACTTACGCCGGAAGGAGGAGGTGTTGACATAGCCTACAGCCAGGGAAATCTCATCCACGGACTGTCTGGTGGTAAGCAGCAGCTCCTTCGCTTTTTTCATCCGAAGCGCCCAGAGATAATCGGAGAAGTATTCACCCGTTTCCTTTTTCACCAGGTAGCTCATATAGGCAATGCTCACATGGAATCGATCCGCCAGCACCGCCACGGAAAAGTCCGGCTGGGTGTAGCACTCTTCCATAATCTGTGCAAGCTGATAGGAAGTAGTGATCTTATTGTCCAGCTGTTCCTCGAAAAAGGAAAGCAGCCGGCTGATATTTCCCTGAATGGTCTCCCGGTTCTGAGTATAGGGAAAGCTTCGGCAATAGTAAAGGGTTTCAAAATACAGGTCATTGTAAGTGTTGAAGCGGATATTCATATCGTTCATGGCATTCGCAATGGTGGTCAGCATATCAAAGAGAATGCTGCGAGTGAAAAAGTCAGGCAGTTCATTTTCGGAATCGGCCGACACATCGATAATCCGGAACAGCTCCTTGATATGTGCAGAAGCATCTTTGCAGTTATTCTCTCTAAGGGCGGCGGAGAGACTGCTTTGGGTCTCGTAAGGATAGGACAAGGCGGAGACAGCATTTGCCGCAGGTGTGATATCGTGATAAGACACCACGGGAACCCTATCCCAGAGCCGGCTCGCTTGAATGGAGTGCTCATAAAGGGAGGGAATGTCCATGGGTGAATTAGAGCTGTTACTGATGGCAGACCAATAACCTTTTTCCTGGTGCAGGTTCGTCAGCAGAAACTGAAGTACTTCGTCCTTGTGCTGCTCGGTCCCCGCGTAATTAAGCAGAAAAACTGCCGTATCTTCCGTCTTTTCCAAAATGACACAGCAGTCCCCGGCGGTAAGGGATTCCCGGAAAAATGCAAGAATTTCATTGCAGGGAAGGGGCGCCTGCGGAGCATACATTCTGACGGCAAAAATGTAATTATTGGGATCCATATTAAAAAACTGGTCAATATCCGGTAAAGCGGCAGCATCTGCAGGCTGGTTCGAGGAGACAATGGAATCTAATATGGACTTTTGCATGGACAATTTGTAGTTGTCCAGTTTTTCCTGGAGGGTGCGGTTCTGCTGGACGGAGTTCTCAAAAGCCTGATCCAGCTGCTCAAAATAGTTTTGGGAGGGGTCCGGTTTGTCTACAATCTTTCTGGTCAGCCGAAGCAGAGGCATAAAAGTACTTCTTGTGGCAAAAAACACCAAAAGCATCCCCACACTGCCCAGTGTAAGCAGAACAATATAAGCGTGTGAAAATGCGATATTTACCTGTTTTAGCAGTGCATCATTGGAAATCAGCGAGAGCATAATAAAACCATTGTTGATGCCTGTGGAAACACACAGGGAATTATTGTCATCCAGTGGATAAATCCCGCCCGCGTAATCGAAGGAATTCATATACGGAGCCAGCATATCCGTATTGGAACCACAGACAATCCGGCGATCGGCATCCACTAATGCGATGGCAGGCATGGCATCCGAGACGATACCATCACAAAGCTGCTTAATTTCTAAGGAGTCCAGAATCATAAAGGTCATAGAATTGTCCGCGGCGAAGGTACTGGGCAAATAAATCAGATAATTTGTTTTGCCTTCTGTTAAATAAATCAGTTGATTGTGCGAAGCACTGATGTAATCTTCCGGGGAAAAAAGAAAGGTGTTGCGCTTGGTGTCGGCACTGTGCAGATAGAAGACATTATCCCTGTATGCCACGTACTGGTGAGAAGAAATCACAATATCCAAATTTTTGTTCAGGAAAACAAGGGAATCAATAAAGGGCCTGCCAATGGTATGTGTTTCAATTTCCTGGTAAGCCTGGTATTGATAGTAAGCATCGCTTTTGTAACGCGACAGCACCACATTCACGTTGCTTCTCAAGGAGGAATTGATGGTGGCCAAATCATTAATCTCCTCCTTCAGCTGTTCGGTCACATGGGTCAAATGCTCACTTGACTGGTCGGTCAGCTGTTTATAATACAGCGTGGACAGCTGGCTGCGCATGATAAAAAAGAAGCCGAAAAACAGAACGCTGAAAATAAGAAAATAGGATAAAAAGTAGTACAGTAAGGTATAGCCGGATTTATTGTATAGCCGTTTTATGAAACTTCTGCAGTTCTTGAAATTTGTCATTTTGCCTCCTTTTTGAGCGCCTTTTTTCATGATGATTCTTCATTTTTATTTGGGTAAAATCAAATTAATTCCTTTTTTTATGCTTACATGATTATAATTGTACGTTACACCCGGGAAAGTTACAAGATGAGGGGGGAACGGGTAGGGTTAAGATTATGTTCAGACAGGATAAGAAAAACGACAGATATTTTATCTCTCCACGCAAAAATCCCTTGTAAAATTTTTATTCTTCTGTAAAATGTAACATAGAACAAACAAAACTGTTCAGGTCAGGTCCATGCATTTACTGCATGGAACGCCGATAGGAATATCGGCGGTGAGAAAACCTGAAATTTGTGAGGGCAAGCCCCATCGCGCAGCGATTTTCATGGGCTTGCGGTCGTAACTGTGAAGGTACTGAACAGTTACGACCAAACAAAACCATGGAGGTTTACTATGAACCAATTAAAAGCAGTTATACTTGCAGCGGGAAAAGGACCCAGAATGAAATCCGACTTGCCGAAGGTCGTGCACACCATCGGGGGAAAGTGTCTGGTAGACTATGTCATTGAAGCAGCCCGGGGTGCAGGAGCAGAGGATATATGCCTCTTAGTGGGCTACAAACACGAAGTCGTAAAGAAAACGATTCTCCATCAGGAAGTGGCGTATGCTCTCCAGGAGGAGCAGCTGGGCACCGGTCATGCTGTAAAATGTGCGAAAGATTTCCTGGGAGAGGAAGGCAGCACCATGATCCTTTTCGGCGACACTCCCCTAATCACCGCCGAAACCTTAAAAAATCTCAAAGAGCATCACGAAAAATGCGGCAACGCCGTTACCGTACTCTCTGCCATGGTAGATGATCCCACCGGCTACGGAAGAATCATCCGTGATGAAAACGGAGTGTTCGTAAAAAGTGTAGAGCACAAGGACGCCAGCGAGACAGAACTGCAGTCCCACGAAATCAACTCCGGTATGTACATTTTTGACACAAAAGAGCTGAAAGAAGCCTTGGAAAAAATCCAGCCAAACAACGCCCAGGGAGAATATTACCTGCCGGATGCGTTAACCATAATAAAAGAAAAGGGATTGCGGGCAGATGCCTTCGCCTTAGATGACCCGGAAGACATCACAGGTGTCAACGATCAGGAGCAGCTGAAGGAGGCTGCGGCCGTAATCCGCAGAAGAAGAGCCGACTGAGTACAACACAAAAGGAGTAACGAAATGTTTTTAATTGCAGGCCTCGGCAACCCCACAAAACAGTACGAACACACCCGGCACAACATCGGATTTGATGTCATAGATGCCATCGCAGACAAATACAATATCAGTATCAGTGATAAGAACCATAAAGCCCTCTGCGGCAAAGGTGTCATCGAAGGCACAAAAGTGGTGCTGGCAAAGCCTCAGACCTTCATGAACCTCAGCGGGGAAAGCGTAGCCGAACTCATAAATTACTACAAAATGGACCCGGAGACCGAGCTGCTTGTCATTTTCGACGATATCAGTTTAGACCCGGGCAATATCCGTATCCGTAAAAAGGGCAGCGCCGGCGGACACAACGGCATCAAAAACATTATCGCCCAGACCGGGACGCAAAATTTCATGCGCATCAAAGTAGGTGTCGGTGAAAAGCCAAAAGGCTGGGATTTGGCCGACTACGTATTGAGCCGTTTCGATAAAAACGACCGGGAACTGGTGGAGGAAGCCATCACCCATGCAGTCACAGCCACGCAAATGATACTGCGCGGAGAAATCGATCAGGCCATGAATGAATTCAATGCGAGAAAAGCAGAAAATAGCAATCCCCTATGAGACATGCGAAATAAAAAAGCAGGGAGATAGCAGTTGTTATGAAAACATTTACAGAGCCCCTGCTGGGGTTAAAGGAGTACGAGGATTTAAACGCCGCATTGCCGGATTTAAAGGGAGTCATCCAGATATCCGGCTGCATTGACGCGGCAAAACCGCATATGATATATGGAGTAAACAATGGTTCCGGTAACAGAATCATTGTTACTTTTCATGAGCAGAGAGCCAGAGAACTGTGCGAGGAATACCGTTTCTTCGACCCGAAAACAGCCTACTACCCAGCCAAAGACATTCTTTTTTACCAGTCAGATATCCGGGGAAATGTGCTGACAGCGGAGCGAATCAACGCCCTAAAACTCATGGCGGAAGAGCGAAACTGCACCATAATAACTACATTTGACGGATTGATGAACCCCATGCCGGAACCGGAAATGTTTATCCAGGCAGTGACAAAGATTTCCGTGGGAGATACAGTGATTTTGGAAAAATTCACAAAACACCTGGCGGAATTGGGCTATGAGAAAAATTACCAGGCCCAGACCAGGGGAGAATTTTCCGTCCGTGGCGGCATCATCGACATTTTCCCGCTGACGGAGGACAATCCGTTCCGTATCGAACTGTGGGGTGACGAGGTGGATTCCATCCGTTCTTTTGACCCGGAGAGTCAGCGCTCCATCGAGAATCTGGAGGAGGTTCACATATACCCTGCCTGCGAGCTGGTGCTAAACAGTGCGGAACGCCGGGCGGGAATCGATCAGATTTTAAAAGAGGTCGAGAAGGTCTCCGCGAAGCTGCGTAAAGAAATGAAAACTGAGGAAGCCCACCGGGTAAAATCCACTGCGGAACAATTTGCGGAGGAGGCCGGAGAATTGGGCATCAGCGCCGGCCTGGATGCATATCTGTCTTATTTTTGCGGGGAACGGGTGTCACTTCTGGACTATTTTGACCAGAAAGATACCGTCATATTTCTGGATGAGACCCTGCGCTGCATCGAGCGGGGCATGTCCACTGAGGCAGAATTTACCGAGAGCATGAAACAGCGTCTGGAAAAAGGTTATATTTTGTCGGGCCAGATGCGGGAGCTCTT
>JAGASC010000355.1 GCA_017621905.1 Roseburia sp. | reverse complement strand
CACACTGGCTGCCATTACACCCCATTTTACCCCTGTTGATTTAATTACTTTCTTCTTTGATGGCTTATTTTCCGGTGCTGCTTCCTCAATAAATTCTTCCTCTATCTGCCCAAAAACACCTAACAATCTCTCTTCGCTCATAAAAAGATACCCTCCTTTTCCAAAACATGCTTCAGCTTTGCTCTGGTTCGGTGCAATATGATCTTCACATTGCTCTCACTGAGGGAAAAATCCTTTGCTATTTCCACAACCGGGCTTAAATACCAATACCGTCGTACAAATATCTTCCGCTTTTCTGCCGGCAACGTTGCCAGGAACTCATTCAGGATGCTTACCAGCATCTTGTCGGTTACTGCCTGCTCCGTGTTGTTCGGCGCCGGAACACATTCCGCCAATTCCTCTAAAGCAAAGGCTACCTGTCCGCCGCCACGTTTTTCCCTGCTGTAGAATTTGTACTTATCCAAAGCCAGATTGCGGGTGATCTTCCCCAAAAAAGCTGACAATTTGTTGGGCCGCTGCGGAGGCATGGCATTCCAGGCCCTAAGCCAGGTATCGTTTACACATTCTTCGCTGTCCTGTTCATTATGCAGTATGTTTACAGCGATGTAGTGGCAAAATCTCCCATACTTATCCGCAGTTTCCGATATGGCAGCTTCTGAGCGCTCATGGTATAATTCAATGATCTGCCTATCGTCCATGACCATTCTCCCTTCGTAAATGTAGAGGCATATCCCGGGCGCCTCTCATACATATACACGACATACGCCTTTCCTGCGTTACAAGTATCATAAAAATAATCTACAGTTTTCCTCAGTTACTCCTGTTTCTTATTTTCTACGTAACTGTTCAGTACCTTCACAGTTACGACCGCAAGCCCATTAAAATCGCGTTCGCAAATCTCGTTTGTCTTCGACAAAAGAGATGGGGGCTTGCTCCTGCAAATTCTACGTCTAATATCTTGATACCCCTCCATTTGCATCAGAAGAATAGACAAGCCAACAGTAAGAATCCGGTGAAATACGATCTGCTTCATCTAAAGCAATCTGCAGCATCCTGTCTGCCAGGTTGTCGCCATTCATATCATATCTGACAGCCACATAACGGTCTGCAACATAATACGCGGTACCTGCACCTTCCTCTATGGTATAATTCACCAGCCTGTCATTCCACATATCGTCTTTCACAAATTCCGAAAGTGACATTTTTTCTTTAAAATCCGGCAATACCTCACCCAGCGTTCCTTCCAGTCGGATGACGGTATCATCTTCCTCCAAAAATGCCATGGCATTCTTATCATCCCATCCTTCTGCCAGAAAAACAGCAGTCAGCTGCTTACCTGGAACGACCGCAGAATAAAAGTTGGCATGATAAAAATCTGCGGATACTCCCGAAAACTTCTGATAGTCCAGATAGGTCATTCCCAGGATTTCATCCGGCTGATACTCCTGCAGGGGCACCATTAATGCTGACTCCTCCTCATAAAACAGGACTTTCATCACATAAACGCCCGCCGGTCCCTGGATAAAGTACACTGCCATATCTCCATTGGCGCTCCTTGTTTTTACATTCAATCCAAACAGACCGGACTTATCCCTTTCCAGGGTATAGGTTTCCTTCTCAATGAATGTACTGCCACTTCGGTTGTCCGGATCATAGTTGTTATAATAATCTTCGCTGACGATCAGGGTATCTGTATCCCAGTCTGCCGTAAAGAATAATACCCCGTTTCCGTTGATGTTACCCTCCGGAAGTTCATCATACTCCCAGTCAAAGCCATCCGGATAGTAAGCCGGTTCTACATAAGCATCGCAGCCTGCACTCACTGCATTGCAGCTCAATATGTCAGTACGGGCAAGTCTGAATACCCAGCGTATCAGATCGCCCTCGGCTGTTGCAGAAGGATTCCCGTCCGCATCATAACCATAGGTAAGGTATACTTCTCCCGTCTTCGTGAGAATCAGGTAATAGAATATGCCGTTTGCATCATCTTGCACATCCTTGCGCCATACTCTCTTCGTATTCTTCCGGATCACGTCTGGTCCTATAATATCAGTGGGTCCATCCGTCCAAATCTTGAAGTAATCATCGAAATTCGAAGCCGAGAGCTTTACTTCCTCGAAGGCACCAAACTGCTGCACCCACTCATAGCCTTCACTATCATCTAAAAGATCTCCGGACACAAACATAGCAAAATCAGAGGTAAACTGATATCTCGGGGCAGTCTCCAATGAATAAGCAAAAGAATATTGCGGTGCTGCATATATAATTTCTTCTACACGATAGCTGTGCCCAAAAGGCTCCGGAGCTTGCAATGCATCCTCTGCAGGATCCGTCAGGAAACACACTGCTACCACGATACAGGAAAGGACAGCCACCACAAGTAGCCAAAACGCCGGTTTCTTATAATGCAGGACTTCCTTCACCCGCTTTTTTACGCCCACTTCCCCAAAAGCCAGGGGACAGGCGGTGATGATCCCACGGTGAAAATTACCCTTCGAGTTCTGAATGCTACAGGCTAACAGTGCATTAGAATAGGACTTCTTATCTATTTCGCCCAGACGGCCGATCACATATTCATCACAGGCCAGCTCTATATCCCGGCAAAGCAGCACATAAGCTACCCAGATGACCGGATTAACCCAATAGATTGTAAGCAACAGGAAACCCAATGGTTTCCACCAATGATCCCGGCGCTTGATATGTGCTTTCTCATGGGCGAGCACATACCCAGCATTCTCATCCTCCGCCATAGCAGAAGGTAAATAGATCCTGGGGTTTACGATCCCCAGAACGAAGGGTGTCTCTATGTAATCGCAAAAATAAATATTTTCCGCATCAGGTATGGAAGCCGCCACCTTCCTGCGGATCCTCAGATAGCTGATGCCTGCATACAGGAGCATCCCTATCATACCCACGGCCCAAATCACAGCTGACAGGCTCACCACGATCTGCAAGGGGTTCGCACTGGCACCTACATCCGGAGCCAGGCTTTCTGACAGATATGGATTTACAATGCTGTTGACAGCAGTTACACCGGTATGTACAGCCGGTTCGCTGGCATAAACAATGTCCTGGGGGACTGTTTCCGCACTTGGTACCAGGCTGAAAATACTCTCAATGGAAACCGGGCAAATAAGTCTAACTGCTACAAGCCCCCACAGAATACAACGGATCCATTTTGGTGCATTGTTCAAAATCAGACGAAGCACGACCACTGCCAGGATCAACCAGCTTGCGGAAATACTCATATTTAACAATTTGATAAAAACAACATCCATGCACAGCCCTCCTATTGTTCCTGCGGAAAAGATTTCGCGTTGCAAAAACTCTCTTTCTCTTCATACACATCTATCATCTTCCTGATCTGGGCAATTTCCTCCGCTGTCAGCTGCTTCCTTGTGGAAAACGCATTGATGAACGCAGGAAGGGAACCCTCAAAAGTCTCTTCCACAAATCTTTCACTCTGAATCGCATAATAATCTGATTTTGAGATCACAGCGCTTACGATCCCATTCTGGTTTTGGAACAGTCCCCTTGCGCACAATTTCCGCAATACGGTATATGTGGTACTCTTTTTCCAGTTCAGCTCTTTTTCACAGACCTTTACCAGCTCTCTGGAATGGATCGGTTCATTTTTCCAGAGAATATCCGCAAAACGAGACTCCACCAAAGCTAACTTCATCTCTTCCATACATGCATACCCCTCTCGGTTTACTCTCAATAAACTATTTTTAGTTTATCATGGATAAACCAAATTTACAATATACTTAAGCAAACCTTAAGAAATGAAAATGGGCTGTGGCTTATGATTGAATATATAAAACCAAAATGGATGCCTAATAGGAGAAGTTAATTACGCATATGAGGAAAAGAAACAACGGTTGCCACGCTGCACGAGGCATCCTTATGTTAGTAAAAAAGGCATGAAATCCGCTTGCATCCAAAGAGATTTCATGCCTTCTCTTGAGTTATCTTCTCTATTTTTAAGTGCTCTTGCATTTAAAAATTATTCTTGTATATTCTCATCTATCAGCTGTAGGGAAAAAGGCCTGCCGCTTTCATCATATACGATCTTCCAGAGGATCTGTTCTTCACCCCAGGGAGCGCAGGAATACAGATATTCCCCATCCGCACTTATGGAATATCGCGTCAGATCCTCCTCCGCTTCCAGGATCCAGCTTTCTTCTGTCTCCACATCATAGCACCACACTTCATCGGTACTTGCGTCTGTCCAGAACAAATAGGCATCATTACCACTATACATACCATAAAATGGAACTACCTTGCATTCATCCT
>JAGASC010000354.1 GCA_017621905.1 Roseburia sp. | reverse complement strand
ATATTCTATCATCAACATTTTTCTTTGTAAAGAATTATCGAAATTTTGAACCCACAAAATTCTTACAAAAATCGCAAATTTTTCAAATAAACGTGAAAGATTTATTATTCTGTCAACATCCACGCCGCCATCTTGCTTTCCTCCGTCCAAAGCTTTCCGGCAGATGCATAGTCGGTTACATGCATTTTCCCACCGTCCACAAGCGGTACCTCCAGCTCAAGAATATGCTCATATGGCGCGATCTCTACTTCCGGTACAGTTGCATCAACGTATCCGTCCTCATTCACCTGAATTCTGACTGGATCATCCACACTATAACCCAGCCTGTTCTCCTGCGCAAGTACAATCGGCCCCCGCTGCAATGCCATATGATTTTTGGCGATCGGATCCTCTATATCATAAGTTGCCACCACATAATCAACACCCCAAACGGTTTGATTCATAAGTATATCATGACCGTATGCAATCGGGTAAACTGCCTTCGTTCTCATATCCAATTCCAGTTCAATGACATCTCCCCTGGACCATTCTTTCTCTATGGCAACATATCCTTTGGTTACCTTCTGTGCGGTACCATTTACAAAAAGTTCTGTATTTTCGCTCCATCCGGGATTTCTAAGCAACAGTTCAAATTTTTCGCTGCTTTCCATGTCTATCGTAATTTTCACACTACCGGTTTTCGGATAATCCGTCTGTGTATGGAATACAATTTTATTTCCACTTTCCGTTCCGGTCTTCATCGTTCCCGGAACAAATAAATTCAGCGCAAAGCCTTTCTCCGTTGTAAGCAGCGCCATCTTGGAAATCATTCCATTGCCGGCAGATCCGATACAAGCGCAACATCCATAATAATGGTTGTCTGACATTATTTTCAGGCCACCTATACCATTTCCTCTGGTTCCTGCTGTCAAAGGGCTGTAGCTGTCAAAGGGCAGCGGTTCTATGAACCAGTCCGGATGCTCCCGTTTGATCATCGGTTCGACTACCTTATCCGTATTAATCGCGCCCAAATACGCATTGTAAAGGGATATTTCGAACGCATCCGAATATCTGGCATCTCCTGTCAACAGTGTAAGCTGATAGAAAAATTTCATCAATGTCACCGTGACACAGGTCTCCTGAGCAATGATGCCATTGGTGGTATTTGCCTGTCTTACAGTCGAATGGTCAAAAAGCTCGTGGGTACATCCGCAGCTTCCGATGATTGTGAAATCACTTTCCAATTCTTTGTTTACAAAATTTATGACGCTTACTTTATATTTTTCGATTCCGGTCACCCGGTAGTATTCCAGCAATCCCTCAAAGCAGGATATCATCTCATAGGCTTTTGTAACCGGATATTGATAGGGATAAAACTGGTCCTTGTAAGCCAACTCGAATATATTGGCCACTTCAGTTCCGCCGCGTTCCACGATATATGTGGCAAAATCAAAATACTTTTGTTCCTTTGTGATAGAATACAGTCTGACAATCGGTTCCAGTAAAGAGGAAGAGTTTAATCCTCTCCAGCAATTTGACGCTTTTGTAATTTCAAGTTTACCCTCTTCCTGGCTTCCTATTTTTGACATAATATAATCTACCTGACGGCACATGCTTTTGATTACTTTTTCGGTCACTTCCGGGTCCATACATATTTCGAGAAAATACTGCATACCTAACAGCACGTACTTTCTGCTCCAGATATCCCAACCTTCGAATTCGTGATTCGCAGCGTAGCTGCTGATTCTTCCGCTTTCTTCCTGTGCTTCCATCATGTCCAGAATTGTCTGTGTCAGAGCCTGATATAATTCCGGGTTTTTCGTGTAGGAATAGGTGAAACAGGCACCACGCATCATTTTGCCCCAGTATTCCCCACGCCAGCCGCCTTCATAGTCCGCATCTTCTTCTTTGTACTGCTGCACGAAACGGCTCCATAAATCGCTGCGCAAGAGCTGAAAATCCTCAACATAACGGATTGCCTTGTCGATAAAGCCTTCAAAAGCTGCGGTGTTGTTATAATCTACCCAAAAAGAGTCTGTTGCTAATCTTGGATAGTTTGCCGTGTTTTTTGCGTATAATTCTCTCATTTTACTTACCATACCTTTCTGGTAACTGTTCAGTACCTTCACAGTTACGACCGCAAGCCCATGAAAATCGCTCCGCGATGGGGGGCTTGCTCCTGCAAGTTCTACGTTTTCTCACCGCCGGTACACCTACCGGCGTTCTATGCAGTAAATGCATAGACCTGACCTACACAGTTACCCTTTCTGCACTTTTACGTGCATTCGTATTATTGCTCATGTATTAGGTATATTGTAAGTTGATTGTATTTCAAAACCAATGGCAAATTTTTACTTATAAGTAGGGTATCTTTACCTGTAACAGTGAAGGTATCTGAACTGTTACCTTTACCTTAATGCAGAGGATTTTTCCGAAACTGTGTCGGCGTCAAATGGTAAATCTCCTTAAAGCTTTTATAGAACTGTTTCCTGTCGGTGTAACCTACCTTGTTCATAATTTCTTCGTTGCTCAGGTCGCTGGCTGTTAATAATTTTGCTGCTTCTTCCATCCGCT
>JAGASC010000353.1 GCA_017621905.1 Roseburia sp. | reverse complement strand
CGATGGAGGAGATAAAGCAGATGCAATCGTGTCTGACGGGGAAACAGCCGCTAAAATTGCGATTACATTTGATGACGGACCCAATGAAGACTATACGGAAATGCTTCTGACCGGGTTAAAAGAACGTGGTGTACATGCCACGTTTTTTTTACTGGGAAAGGAAGTGGTAAAATATCCGGATATTGTGCAGGAAATTTATGATGACGGGCATCTGATCGGAACCCATTCCTATGAGCATGTCAATTTGAAAAATCTTTCCGATTCTGCGGCCATTGAGCAGGTGGATAAGACCAATGATGCCATTTACGACATCATTGGAGAGTACCCCGAGTACATACGCCCGCCTTTTGGAGCCTGGAAGCAGAACCTGGATTATGAGACAAAGATGATCGAGGTGTTGTGGGATGTGGACCCGCTGGACTGGAAAACCAGCAATTCGGACGTGATCGCAAAACGGGTGACCACGAAAGTACAGGAGAATGACATCATTTTGCTCCACGACGCGTCAGAATCCTCGGTGAAGGCAGCGTTTAAGATTATTGATGCATTGCAGGAGAAAGGGTATTTGTTCGTGACGGTGGATGAGATATTGTTTGATTGAGATAGATAAAAGGAAGCGGAGGAGTTAATATGGTAGGAACATCAACGATTATAGCAGCATGCATCACATTATTTGTTGCGCTGGTATTGCCACTTATTATTTACATTGTGTATGGAGTGAAAAATAAAGGGAAGGGCGTCTGGACGGCCTGGCTGTTAGGGGCAGCAGGATTTTTTGTATTCCAGATAATAATCCGGGTGCCGATATTGAATGTATTGTCCCTGAGTGAAGGCTTTGTAAGTTTTGCGACGGAACACTATATTGTATATTGCTTACTCCTGGCATTTACGGCCGCGCTGTTTGAGGTGGCAGGCAGATATATTGTGGCAAAGCTGATGCGTGCGAACCTGACTTATGAGCGTGGCATTGCCGCCGGGCTTGGGCACGGAGGTATCGAGGCAATGATGCTGATTGGTATGACGTATATTAATAATCTGGTCTACATTGCGCTGATTAATTCCGGAAGTTTTGATACGGTGGTAGAGCAGACTGCGGCGCTGGGGGTGGACACTTCTTCGCTGGTTTCGGTAAAAGAAGCGCTGATTGGCACAGAGTCTTATGTTTTTCTTCTTGCAGGATATGAACGGATTCTTACGATGATTCTGCATGTGGTTTTAAGCTTGCTGGTCTGCTATTTTGTGAGCAGGGGAAAGGATTGGCAGGGCATCGTAACCTGCCTGGTGTGCCATTGGCTGGTGGATTTTGTGTCAGCTGCTGTGAGCGGAATCGTGTCTGGAACGGTGGCGTATGTGATTATTTACATTTTCCTGACGATTGTTGCGGTGGTGTCCGTTTTGGGAATCCGATCTATAAAACGGAGCTGGAAGAATGGTATAAAAGGTGAATGCTGTTAGACCTTATGCATGCTCTTCCAACCACCGCATAGCGGTATAAGCATAGATCGCGCTTCCGGTGGGCAGTACGGACTCATCAAATTTTACTTTCGGATGATGCTGGGGGTAGCAGTAGCCTTTGTTCGGCTGACCTGCAGCCAGAGCCAGCATGATGGAGGGCACCTTATGGCTCACATAGGCGAAGTCCTCCGAACCGGTAGCTTTCGCGGTTTTTCCAGCGCCGGAGAGCGCAGCAAGCTGACCGGCAGTAAAAGCTGCCGAAGGGCCTAAAAGCTCTCGCAGATAGGAAACAGTACACCCGGAAAGGTCTCCATCATTCAGCAGTGTGGGGCAGCCGCTGCCAAAGGTAACTTCCGCAGAAGCCCGGAAGGTGGCGGCGGTTCCGGTGGCAATTTCTGTCATGCGCTGTTTTAGAAAGCTGCGTACCTCCTCATCGTAGGTGCGGATGGTTCCGCCCAGTTCCACAGTGTCCGGAATTGCATTTTCTGCATTGCCTCCGTGGATGGTTCCGATGGTAAGAATGGCATCATCGGATAACGCCAGCTCTCTGGCATGGATTTCCTGCAGAGCGGTGATGATGTGGGCAGCCACCGTGATAGGGTCGATGCCCAGCTGGGGCATGGAACCGTGACAGCCCTTTCCCTGAATCTTAATTTTGAAATAATCGGCAGCCGGAGCGCTGACACCGCCGTCACAGACGATAGCGGTTCCGGGGGTCATGGGCATAGCGGCCGTGACGTGAATCATGAGAGCTGCGTCCACGGTGGGATTTTCCAGCAGGCCTGCATTTATCATATCATTGGAACCTTCGAAAATTTCCTCCGCAGGCTGAAAGTCCAGCTTTATAGTACCGGCAATTTCATTTTCATGCTTTTTTAAGAGCCTTGCTGCACCTAATAACATGGCTGTGTGCATATCATGTCCGCAGGCGTGCATCTTCCCATTTTGGGATGCAAATGGAACGTCGGCTTCTTCAAGGATGGGTAGGGCATCCATATCGCCCCGGATAAGAAAGACTTTACCCTGTTTTTTGCCGCCGGCCAACACGGTGAGTCCGGCTTTGCCGCATTCCGAAGGTGTATATCCCATGGCGATGAGTTCTTTTTTCACATAAGCCAAAGTTTCGGTCAGGTCAAATCCGGTTTCCGGGTGCTGGTGCAGATAGCGGCGGTCTGCGGTAATCTGCTCCCGGTAAGATTCGGCTTCTTTTAATAAATCGCTTCCTGTCATTTTGTCAGTTCCTTTCAAAAAATAAGTTATTTGAATATATTATATCCATTTATAGAAGACAATACCAGAGGAGAGCATGAAAATATTTGGTTATAGAAAATACTGTATTTTTATTTTGCGTTGTGACTGTCGGCAGGCTCTCACTTCGGTGGGGGCCTTCTTTCTTCCATTTCGACCATTCAGGGAAAATGTAACAGTTCAGATACCTTCACTGTTACGTGCATCCAGCCATGAAAATCGCTCCGCGATGGAGCTGGATGCTTGCCTGTTCCACGTTTTCTTGCGGTTTACGCAGTAAATGCGTAAACCTGTCTGAACTGTTACGGGAAAATTTCAGCAAAAGCTTGAAAGTTTGTTATCAATTTGTTACAGTAGAGAAAATGATTTTTTGGTAAAATCATGCAGAATGGAGAAAATAAATTTATCTCTTGTAAAATGCGCTCATTTCCTGTATGGTAGTAAAGGAAATGAATTTCTTGGAGGTAGATCTGTCAAAATTGGTTCTAAAATCCCAATTACATGCACTGCAACGAAGAAAAAATGCAGGAT
>JAGASC010000352.1 GCA_017621905.1 Roseburia sp. | reverse complement strand
TACAGGGATCTCGGGACAGCAGATCACGAGTGATTGGTAATGATGGAAGTGAGTTCTGTCTTGCCGAGGCGCTTGAAGCAGATCCGAAGCATTATTTGGGAGACGTATTTTCTGCCAATTTCGGTGCAACCACCGGATTTCTGCTGAAGCTTCTGAACTCCAGAGACAGGCTTTTGGTACAGACACATCCGGATCAGGAAAAGGCCATGAAGTATTTTGGATCCCGGTTCGGAAAGACGGAATGCTGGTATGTGATAGATGCAGAGCCGGAGGAAGATGCATATATCTGGGCCGGTTTTCGGAAAAATGTGACCATGGAACGGTTCCTGGAGCTTGTGAAATGTCAAGATACAGAAAAGATTCTGGGATGTCTGCATCGATTTCGGATTAAACCGGGTGACGTGGTTTTTGTTTCGGCAGGACTTCCACATGCATTGGGGGCTCACAGTCTGGTGGCAGAAATTCAGGAGCCAACGGATATCACGCTGCGCGCAGAACGTTTTCGACCGGACGGAAGTGAACTGCCGGAAGAGTCTCTGCATTCCGGTATTGGCTATGAAGGTCTGATGGATTGTTTTCGGTTTGATTGTGAGGATGCCAGGCAGGTGCATGACCGCATTTTCCTGAAACCAAAGAGACAGAAGACCGCATGGGGAGAGGAGACGGTTCTGGTTGGAAAGGAAACGACGGCGATGTTTGGTATGAACCGGATTCGCTGTACGCAGTCCTGCGAACGTGAAAACCGGACATTTTCGGTTGCACTGGTACTGAATGGCAGCGGATGGATTTCCTGTGGACAGAATGGGGAACTGCGGGTTCCGGTAAGGAAAGGATCGGAGTTGTTTCTGCCGCATGGGTTAAAACGTTACGAATATGTACCGGAAGGAGAACTGGAGATACTGGAATGCTATCCGCCGGAGGCGTGAAGAGAAAATAAAGTAGAAAATAATTAGAAAATAATTGTTACTATTCACAGTCGATTTGCAGACACGATAAATAGAGCGGAGCTATAACGCCGCTCTTCACTCGATATTCTGATGTATATTCAGGAAGGTGATGCAGAGAAGATTTCAGCAACCGTATAAGGGTTCCCTTCGCATAAACGTTGCAGTGCATCAATTTCGTTGATGCCATTACGGCGGCAAGTTTCGATATATGTTCGGTTGAGTGCATGGTTATCAGCGGCAGCTTCCGATTCAAACTGACCTGATATTTTCATGTGGGACTTAACGCCTCGAAGTCCGCGCTCGCTGAGATTGTTGGTGGTCGGCAAACTGAAGTCCTCTACCCAAAGGAAATAGTTCCTGCGATATTTTGCAATACGGTTAAGCAGGGTCTGTTCAAATGATGCTCCGTAGTTGCCGGGATCAGCTTCGTTTTCCTTCCAGCCGTTTTCAAGGTATTCATCTACCTTACGATGGAACTCGTTAACGTAGGCTTCGCTGAAAGATTCTTCTCCCCGGGCTATGGAATCATTGCGATCCTTAATGGTTGTGCTGATATGTCCCTTCAGATCATCCGACCATTGATGACAGGTATCATCCGTATTCTTCTGGCAGTCACGCTGAAGATGCTGATTACATTCAATGTTTTCAAAGCTGTACTTGTCGTTATAGTTTACAGTGTTATGGTCATGCATGGTCTTTGTATCAGATGTCAGGAGGTTCAGAACATTGTCATCATCAAGGCTCTCCATGTCCTTATGCGCATGCGCTGTATAGTAAGCAATGGATTCATCTCCGTAGAACCGGAAACATGCCCTCTCCGCAAGAATGAAGATGACAGTATCGTCCCAGTAAACAATCTTTCTTGTGATCAGGACAAGCTTTAGATCCTCGCGGAACTGGCGGAGCCCTTTTGCGGCACGTGTTTGGAGCTTTGCAATGTATCCCTCACAGGGAGTTAATTCACCGCCGGTAATTCCGGCAAGAAACATGGATGCTTTGTTCATAGCGGCGTTAACTGTGTTTGTGAGGGATAAAGCAAAAGCCTGCAGTCCACTACCATACTGAACCTTCTCCTTAAGGCTCGGAGGTATCTGAGAACGGAACACTGTACCGCAGTTATTACACTCATAATAAAAGAATTCGTGTTTGATCTTAACGACTTTTATGCGCACATCGTATTCGTATTTTACCTCGGATTCTCCGGTTGGAATGCAGTCAGTAAGTCTGCACCTGGGGCAGCATTCATCATCCTGCAATGGATGCCCGACAGTATCTGTGATTTCGGATTCATCCGGTGCCTCAAGGGAGGCTTTTGTATGGCCGGTCTGTCCTCCCTTGGTTTTTCCTGTATTGCGGCGAGAGTTTGGGATAACCTTGTTTTTATTTATCGGTGTCTGTGATGTGGGAGTACCGGTATTACTGCCATCGTGATTAAGAAGAGCCTCTGCGTGAGCAAGGCGGTTCTGCAGCTCCTTGATAATGGCATCTTTTTCAGCAAGAGATTCCACATATTGTTTTTTGTCGCACTCTTTAGACCGCCTAAGGTTTCTGACCGAAGTCTGCAGAGAAACGATCTGTTCCTGATACCCCGGAATGCGGTCTTTCAGTTTTGTGATTTCCGCAGTTGCCTTTTCAAAGTCGAGGCGCAGATTGCCAGTAAATTTAATCATAGATCACAGGGAGCCTTTCCTAAAGCATTTAAGATGGACGCACATACTTTTTCATACGATCTGATGGTGGCTTTTAAGTCCTTCACTTCCGACTGTAGAGAAGCGATTTCGGCTTCTTTCTCGGATATGGTATTTTGGAGATCTGTGATCTTTGCTGAAGTAGTACTGTCTTCTGTGGCGGTTACATTTTTAGAAGATGATGTTCTGCCCCGACGACCGGAGGAAGGAATAAGTTCTCCTGTTTCAGGATCGAGTGTACCCAGATATTTTCTCTTGGGTCTCGATTGTTTGGTGACAGGATCATAGTGTGGAGTAGACTCGTAAACACGGGTCTTTCCGGTTTTCTTGTCGTAGTGTTGAACGATGGTTGGCATAGTGCATTCTCCTTTCAATAGTGGTTATAACTATAATACTGCAACCACTATAAAATGTCAAGCAGTAGTGGCTATAAATATTCACAAATATAACCATTATATATAGTACACTATGCCAATAAAAAGAAGCCCCAACGGGACTTCCTTAAAAATCAGATATGAATCAACTGTGAATAGTAACACGAAACCAGAAAACTTTTAATTGAAGCTCTTAATAAAACTCACAATGCCAAAGAAGTGGCCGAATGCTTTTCTGTTGATCTTAGCACAGTGTATCGTTTGGCTGAACAAATGAAAGCTACCGGCTCTGTCGAAACCAGGACATATCTGCGGGGACGTAAGCCTTCCCTTACTCAGGACGACATCCAAAATATAGACTGCCTTATTCGCAAACAGCCGGACATTACACTGAAAGAAATTATCGAAACACTTGATTTACATGTCAGTGATGAAACGGTCCGAAAAGCAATTTTAAAGCTTGGCTATGTCTATAAGAAAAAGTCTCTACACGCTTCCGAACAGGAGCGTCCCCGATGTGAGGGAGAAGAGGAATGCCTGGACAAAAAACATGTCGGAATGCGATATAAAAAATCTGGTCTTTCTTGATGAAAGCGGTGTGAATACCAATATGACAAGGCTGTATGCCCTCGCTTTAGGCGGAGAACGGGCGGTAGATTCCGCGCCGGTCAATACTCCGACAGGAACAACCATCCTATCCTCTATCCGGGTAAATGGGGCAACCGCATATACTACTTATTCAGGCGGTACGACTGCCGAAAAGTTTGCGGAATATTTAACATCAACATTGATTCCGACCCTTGATAAGAATTCAATCGTTGTCATGGACAATATGCGTTCTCATCATGCGAAAGACGTGAAAGCAATCCTGGATCAGTTCGGTATCCACTATTTATATCTGCCACCATATAGTCCTGATTTGAACCCGATCGAGAAACTATGGTCAAAAATCAAAGCGTTTCTTCGAAAGGAAAAGGTACGTATAGCAGAAGAACTTCCAGCTGCTATAGAAAGAGCATTTTCTACAATCAGTGTATCTGACTGTGAAGGGTGGTTTCGTGCGTCCGGATATATGTATTAATTTATTGGAATGCTATAGATATCCTCCAATCATGAAATATAGTTTTTGCATTAACGGTCTGCAGCTAAAGGAGCGGGATCATGTCCTTTACTGAATCAAAAATCAGGTGCGGCTGTACGTCGGAATCCGGAAGATCCACCAGCTGTGCTTCGCCGCTCAGCACGAAAATACCAT
>JAGASC010000351.1 GCA_017621905.1 Roseburia sp. | reverse complement strand
TGACTGTAGATGTGATTGACGGGGAACCGATTCAGTTCTCCGAAAGCTTTTCCTGCCCGGATTGCGGCATCAGCATCGATGAAATTGAACCGAGAAGCTTTTCTTTTAACAATCCTTTTGGAGCCTGCCCTACCTGTTTTGGTCTGGGCTACAAGATGGAGTTTGACGTAGACTTAATGATTCCGGACAAACGCCTCTCCATTGCGGATGGAGCAATCCGGGTCATGGGATGGCAGTCCTGTACGGACAAGTCCAGTTTTACTTATGCCATATTAAAGGCCTTGACGGAGGAATACCATTTTTCCCTGGACACACCGTTTAAAGATTATCCGGAGAATATAAAATATGTTCTGCTCCACGGCACAGACGGCAAGGAGCTGAAGGTGCATTATAAGGGTATGCGCGGGGAAGGCGTTTATGATGTGGCATTTGAAGGCCTGATTCGCAATGTTCAGCGCAAGTACCGCGAGACAGCATCGGAGGTCATGAAGCAGGAGTACGAGCAATTCATGCGAATTACGCCCTGCGAGATCTGTAAGGGACAGCGTGTGAAAAAAGAATCCCTGGCGGTAACCGTGGCAGATAAAAATATTTATGAGATTACCTCTATGTCTGTAAAGAAATTAGGGCAGTTTCTTACCCAGCTGGAACTGACGCATCAGCAGCACCTGATTGGAGACCAGATATTAAAGGAAATCCGAGCCCGTGTGGGATTCTTAAACGAGGTGGGATTGGACTATCTTTCCCTCTCCCGAGCCACAGGAACCCTTTCCGGAGGAGAGGCCCAGCGTATCCGCCTGGCAACCCAGATTGGTTCCGGACTGGTGGGAGTAGCCTATATTTTGGATGAACCATCTATAGGATTGCACCAGCGGGATAATGACAAACTGCTTGGTGCACTCAAAAATCTGAAAGATCTGGGAAATACTCTGATTGTGGTGGAACATGACGAGGACACCATGATGGCGGCAGATTATATTGTGGATATCGGTCCCGGTGCCGGCTCTCACGGTGGACAAGTGGTGGCTTGCGGAACGGCGGAAGACATTATGAAGAACCCGGATTCCATCACCGGTGCCTACTTAAGCGGACGGATCAAGATCCCTGTTCCGGCGGAACGCAGAAAACCGGTAGGTTTCTTGACGGTAAAGGGCGCCAGAGAAAATAACCTGAAAAATATTGATGTGGAAATCCCGTTGGGAGTTATGACTTGTATCACAGGTGTTTCCGGTTCCGGAAAAAGCTCTCTGACAAACGAGATCCTTTATAAACGCCTGGCCAGAGATTTAAACCGGGCGCGGTGTATTCCGGGAGTCCATGACGATATACTGGGCATTGACCAGCTGGATAAAGTCATCGACATTGACCAGTCACCCATTGGCAGAACACCCCGTTCCAATCCAGCGACCTACACCGGTGTATTTGATATGATCCGTGATCTGTTTGCCACTACACCGGATGCCAAGGCCAGAGGTTATAAGAAGGGACGTTTCAGTTTTAATGTAAAGGGGGGACGCTGCGAAGCCTGCTCCGGTGACGGTATCATCAAAATTGAGATGCATTTCCTTCCGGATGTTTATGTGCCCTGTGAGGTTTGTGAGGGCAAGCGTTACAACAGAGAGACACTGGAGGTCAAATACAAAGGAAAGAGCATTTACGATGTACTGGATATGACAGTGGAGGAAGCATTGGACTTCTTCAAAAACGTACCGGCAATTGGGCGGAAAATCCAGACGCTGTACGATGTGGGATTATCCTACGTCAAACTGGGACAGCCATCCACAGAGCTTTCCGGAGGCGAGGCCCAGCGTATCAAGCTTGCCACAGAACTCTCCAAGCGCAGCACCGGAAAAACCATTTATATTTTGGATGAGCCCACAACGGGCCTGCACTTTGCGGATGTACACAAGCTGATTGAAATTTTGCGCAGATTGTCCGAGGGCGGCAATACAGTGGTTGTCATTGAGCACAATCTGGATGTCATTAAAACCGCAGATTACATCATCGATATGGGGCCGGAAGGCGGCGACGGAGGTGGAACTGTCATTGCTTACGGCACACCGGAAGAAGTAGCAGAAAATCCAAAATCTTATACAGGGCAATATGTTAAGAAATATCTCGAAAGAGAACGGTAATAAAAAGATGGAATAAAAAGGGGAGTGCTTCCCGAAACGCGGAGGGCAGATCGGGAAGCATGAGTTATGAAGAAAGTATAATTTTTTGCTAAAAAAATGAAGAAAATCTTACTTTTTCTTAAAAATACGGCTTTGTCCTAAAAAATGCTTTGAAAATTCCCAATTTTTGTATATAATGAGACTGTGTATGTTAAAATATGTTTAAATGAATTTTCTGCCCATTTGGTTTGGAAATTCTTTCCAGAAATATCTCATAGAAATAATTAGCCATAGTAAAAATGAAAGGGGCATATTTAAAATGATGAATACAGATATTGGTATCGATCTGGGTACCGCCAGCATACTGGTTTACATTAAGGGAAAAGGTGTTGTATTAAAGGAGCCGTCTGTAGTGGCCTTCGACCGCGACACAAATAAGATAAAAGCTATCGGCGAGGAAGCAAGATTGATGCTTGGAAGAACACCGGGCAATATCGTGGCAGTCAGACCACTTCGCCAGGGTGTCATTTCCGATTACACCGTAACGGAAAAAATGATCAAATATTTTATCCAGAAAGCATTAGGCAAAAAAACATTTCGCAAACCGCGTATCAGCGTCTGCGTACCCAGTGGTGTAACTGAGGTAGAGAAAAAGGCAGTAGAGGATGCGACTTATCAGGCAGGTGCCAGAGAGGTTGCCATTATCGAGGAGCCAATCGCAGCAGCCATCGGTGCAGGAATTGACATTTCCAGACCATGTGGAAACATGATCGTGGATATCGGTGGTGGTACATCCGATATCGCAGTGATTTCTCTGGGGGGATCCGTAGTCAGCACTTCTATCAAAATTGCAGGTGATGATTTCGATGAAGCCATTGTTCGGTATATGAGAAAGAAACACAATCTTCTGATTGGTGAGAGAACCGCAGAGGATATCAAGATAAAGATAGGAACTTGTTTCCCACTGGCACAGAATGAGACCATGGATGTAAGAGGACGTAATCTGGTAACCGGACTTCCGAAGACGGTAACCGTTTCTTCCGAGGAGACGGAAGAGGCACTCCGCGAGCCGACTCTGCAGATTGTGGAAGCTGTACATTCTGTATTGGAGAAGACACCGCCGGAGCTGGCTGCCGATGTGGCAGACCGCGGTATTGTTCTGACCGGTGGTGGAGCACTGCTTCGCGGTTTAGAGGAGCTGATCGAGGACAGAACAGGTATTAACACTATGACAGCAGATGAGCCCATGACCTGTGTGGCTATCGGTACCGGAAAGTTTGTTGAATTTCTGGCAGGAAAACGTGACGACGACTAAATTACGGAAACATGCAAGCATCCGGCCCCATCGCGAAGCGATTTTCATGGCTGGATGCACGTAACAGTGAAGGTATCTGAACTGTTACGTTTTTTAAGCATTTTCTCTTGTAGAGAGTATAAGAGAAAATAACTGGCAGGAACAGGATGTGAAATGAATCGTGCAGTATTAACAAGAGTACAGATATGCGAGATAGTGTTCCCGCTTTTGCGGAAGAGAATCTCAATATGCTGGATGGTTGTTGATGCTGCACGATTTTCGTGATAGAATCTGATGTGGCAGAAGGGGAGGTAAAATTGGAAAAGTTAGCAGGATACGTAGAACATATCATATATCGAAATGCCGACAATGGCTACACCGTACTCAACCTGGTCAGCGGTGAGGAAGAAATCACCTGCGTGGGTATTTTTTCTGCCATTGCAGAAGGAGAAAATATTGAAGCTGCCGGTGAATACACGGAACACCCCACCTACGGAAAGCAGTTTAAGGTAACAAGCTTTGAGGAAAAAGCTCCGGAGGATGAAGAGGCAATCGAACGGTATCTCGGTTCCGGTGCAATTAAAGGAATCGGTCTGGCACTGGCAGCTCGTATTGTGCGGCGCTTTAAAGAGGATACCTTTCGCATCATTGAGGAAGAACCGGAGCGTCTGGCGGAAATCAAAGGAATCAGCGAACGAAAAGCTATGGAGATTGCCAGCCAGGTGAATGAGAAACGTGACCTGCGCCAGGCTATGATATTTTTACAGCAGTATGGAATTACCATGAATCTTGCGGTAAAGGTCTATCAGGCATATGGGCAGGAAGTATACGGCATTCTCCGCGAAAATCCATATCGATTGGCCGACGACATCGAGGGTGTCGGATTCCGCACCGCGGATGAGATCGCAGCGCGGGTGGGAATCCGCATGGATTCTGATTTTCGTATTCGGAGCGGAATCCTCTATGTGCTCCTTCAGGCTACCGGGGAGGGACATACTTATCTTCCGGAACAGGAGCTGACAAGGCGCACGTCGCAGCTTTTGGAAGTGGAGCCGGCCCAGATTGAAAAGCAGTACATGGATCTTGCGATAGAGAGAAAAATCATATTAAAGCAGGTCGAAGTGGAGCAAACCCAGATTTATGCAGCCTCATTTTATTATATGGAAGCAAACACGGCGACTATGCTAAAGCAGCTGAATGTGAATTATGACGTGCCGGATATTGAAATAGAACAGCGGATTCGCAGTATTGAAAAGCAGACCGGTATGGAACTGGACGAGCATCAGGTGACTGCGGTAAAAGAAGCGGTAAGAAACGGCCTTCTGATTATCACCGGTGGCCCCGGAACAGGAAAGACCACCACCATCAATACCATCATCAAGTACTTCGAACTGGAGGGAATGGATATTTTCCTGGCAGCCCCCACGGGCAGAGCCGCAAAGCGCATGAGCGAGACCACAGGTTTTGAGGCAAGAACCATCCATCGTATGTTGGAGTTAAATGGCGGAATGGAAGGCAGCGCCGGATTTGAGCGAAACGAACACAATCCGTTGGAAACAGATGTAATTATCATCGACGAGATGTCAATGGTAGATATAACATTAATGAATGCCCTTTTAAAAGCGGTGCCGGTAGGTACCAGACTGATCCTGGTAGGCGATGTGAATCAGCTCCCCAGCGTAGGACCGGGAAGCGTGCTGCGCGATATGATCGAATCCCATGCCTGTAACGTGGTTATGCTGACGAAAATCTTTCGTCAGGCTGCCACCAGTGACATCATCGTCAATGCCCACAAAATCAACCATGGCGAGGAAGTGACGCTGGACAATAAGAGTATGGACTTTTTCTTCCTCAAGCGTTACGATGCAGATGTAATTATTAACGTAACCCTGCAGCTCATCAAGCAAAAGCTGCCCAAGTTCGTAGATGCCACGCCATATGACATCCAGGTCCTTACTCCCATGCGAAAAGGACTTCTCGGTGTGGAGCGCCTGAACGGAATCCTGCAGCAATATATGAATCCTCCTGCAAAACATAAGGTGGAGAAGGAACACGGAGATATCATTTTCCGCGAGGGCGATAAGATCATGCAAATAAAAAACAACTACCAGCTGGAGTGGGAAATCCGCACAAAATTTGGACTCTCTGTGGAGAAAGGAACCGGTATCTTCAACGGCGACATGGGCATCATCCGGGAAATCAACGATTTTGCCGAGATGATGACAATCGAATTCGATGAGGGCAGGATGGTAGAATATCCATACAAACTTTTGGATGAACTGGAGCTGGCCTACGCCATCACCATCCACAAATCCCAGGGAAGCGAGTATCCCGCAGTAGTAATCCCTCTCCTCAGCGGCCCGTCCATGCTAATGAACCGCAATCTGCTCTACACAGCCGTTACCCGTGCCAGAAAATGTGTAACTTTGGTGGGAAATGATACGACATTTTATGAAATGGTACAAAATACTTCTCAACAAAAGCGATACAGCGGTCTGTGTGCGCGTTTGAAGGAGTAAAAATAAAAGGCGTTGCTATGAAAGCAACGCCTTATCACTAGCGAATTCCTCCCCTCTAACCTTTTCAAATTGATGAAGCAGATCCTCTACCGTTAACCGCTTCTTTTCTTCTCCGGCAATATCCAGAATAATTTTTCCTTCGTGCATCATAATCAGTCGATTTCCATGAGCGATGGCATCCTTCATATTGTGTGTAACCATCATCGCAGTCAGATGATGTTCTTCAATAATTTTATCCGAAATCTCAAGCACCTTTGCCGCCGTTTTGGGATCCAGCGCAGCTGTATGCTCATCTAAAAGCAACAGTTTTGGTTCCTTTAAGGCCGCCATCAAAAGCGTAATAGCCTGACGCTGTCCGCCGGAAAGCAGTCCTACCTTGTTGGTAAGGCGGTCCTCAAGGCCAAGACCAAGAGTGGACAGCTTTTCACGGTAAACATCACGTTCCTTTTTGGTGATTCCCCAGGTAAGCCCGCGACGTTCGCCACGCCTTGCTGCAATCGCCATATTTTCTTCGATGGACATGGTAGTCGCTGTGCCGGTCATAGGATCCTGGAATACACGTCCTAAATATTTTGCCCGTTTATGTTCGGAAAGTCGTGTTACATCGTCGCCGCCGATTAAGATTTTACCGGAATCAATTGGCCACACGCCTGCGACAGCGTTCAACATCGTAGATTTACCGGCGCCGTTTCCACCGATTACTGTAATGAAATCTCCCTCTTCTAAAG
>JAGASC010000350.1 GCA_017621905.1 Roseburia sp. | reverse complement strand
TCTAATACTTCCAGTTCCCAGGAACCAAAGGTAGGCATTTCGGTAGATGACGAGCCGCAAGCTACCAATTCAATATCCGGATCCACGGTTCTCATTGCTTTTGCGGCTTCGCAGGCAATTCTTCCATATTCCTCTGCCGTTTTATGACCAATCTGCCATGGCCCATCCATTTCATTGCCAAGACACCAGGTTTTTATACGATGTGGTTCCTCTACGCCATGTTTCCGTCTCAAATCGCTGTAGTAAGAACCGGATTTCTGATTACAATACTCTACAAGGTTACGAGCTGCATCTACACCTCTTGTGCCGAGATTGACGGCCATCATTACCTCAGAACCTACAAGTTTTGCCCAATGGGCAAACTCATTTAATCCAACTTCGTTGGTTTCCACAGCTCTCCATGCCAGTTCCAGACGACGGGGTCTCTCATTTACAGGTCCCACACCATCTTCCCAGTTATATCCGGAAACGAAATTTCCACCTGGATAGCGCACGATCGGGACGTCCATCTCTTTTACCAGTTCGATTACATCCTTTCGAAATCCACTCTCATCCGCCAATGGATGTCCCGGGTCATAGATTCCCCCATAGACAGCCCTGCCCAAATGCTCAATGAAAGAACCATAAATCCTTTTATCGATTTCTCCTATTTTGTAATCTTTGTCTACCTTTATTTTTGCCTTTAACATACTTCCTATTTCTCCAGTCCTATACTTTATCGTTAATATAGATGCCTAAAAAAAATTAAAGTTTTATTTCTGTATATCCCAAATATTTAGACAACGCTTCGCGGACTCTTCTGGTCTGATCTCCTGCTGTAATAATTGCATGATGTCGGAAGCCTTCTTCACTCATGTGGCGAAGCTTCGTCTGCAATCCTGGAATCTGTACAACACCATATGTACCGAAGAAGCCTTCATCTACCTTGATGTCCATCACTTCTGCTTTCTCAACAAAATAGCGAACTTCTCCGTTCTCCGTACGCATACCACAGATTGTAATCGTACCCGGTTTAATTCTTCCAACATTGACACCCCAGGAACAATTTTCGCCCTGTGTCTTTGTAAACATTTTGTGCTCTTCCATATGTCCCGGTCCACACAACAGGTCGATTGGAAGCGGACCACAGTGGAACAAAATACACTTATCTGCCTCTGTTCCGTAATTATTGTTAATATCCAGACATCCTACGCCTGTATTCGAAGCCATGGCTAAGGCCAGCATTGCAGGTGCATTTGTCACGTCTGTCTCGCACACAACCGGAATCTGTCTCTTATTCAGGATGCCCATAACGGTACATGGTGTGATTTTGTATTCATACTGCAGCTCACTCCAGCAGCGAATTGCCATTACGTCAAGCTTCATTTCCGTTTTGATTTCTTCCAATGCAACGCCCAGTTTACACTGATTCAAGATGGCATATTCCGGTGTATCACAGGTATCAGAAATCGCTTTGATTTCCTTCTCCCAGTCCGCCAGGCGAGAATCATCGTCTGCAATTGCTTTCATCTTATCGAAAATCTGGGTCAGATCCAGCGTTTCCACATCTGCGCCTTTCAGTTCCAATGCCCCTTCGTCAAAACGCACGCTTTTAAACGCTGTTGTTCTGGCTCCAAGTACACCGATGCGCATGTGATGCATTCTTTTTACCATACGGCAAATTGAAATAAAATCCATCATTTCTTTCTGGAATTCATCACTCAGCGGGTGCATGGTAAATGGTTCTCCCGAAACAAATGATACTTTCATCTGTTTTAACACGGCACACAATCCCAATTTCCCACAGAATGCATCTCTTCGATTTGCAAAATCCAGTTTACCTAATTCATCCGGATATGCCTGGAGAAGAATGGGTACCGTCACATCCTTGATGGCTTCTTTGATTCCGTTCTCATCACCAAAATTCGGCAGGCAGATAACTAATCCGTCATATTCTCCATAATGCTCTGCCAGGAAATTTGCATAGGTCTCTCCCTCTGCTCTTGTCTCCACTGCTCCGTATCGTGTCAACGAAGCATCCATAATTAATGCCTCCGCTCCTGCCTTCTCAATTGCCTGTGTCATCTCTTCTCTGGCAGATTCAATAACAGAACTTGGAAAAAAACCTCGATTTGCTATTAATAAAGCTAATTTCAACTTCATATCCCTCCTCTTTTTTTGTAACATTATCGTTAATGTAATGATAGCATCGTTTATATGCTTTGTCAATATAGAAATTGATGGAAATTTTCATCATCTACTATTTTTAGAAATTTGCTATTTTTTTTGACATAAACCGCATTCGTCTGTATAATATTACTAATTCATGCTCGAACGACTTACATAATTATTTAAAATTATCTTATACTGGAGGAAATGAAAGTGTCCATAACATTAAAAGATATTGCCGAAGAGCTTAACGTTTCGGTCAATACAGTTTCCCGTGCGCTTCGGAATATGCCGGACATAGGCCAGGAAACCACCAATCTCGTAAAAGAAACCGCAGCGCGCCTCGGATACCGGAAAAACCTTGCCGCCAGCTACTTAAAAACCACAAAATCCATGATGCTCGGCATCGTTGTCCCGGATATCTGCAACCCGGTCTTCTCTTATATGTACAAAGGCATCGAAAAGATTTGTACTGAGACAAGCTACACTCTCATGCTCGGCAATTCAAATGGAAATCCGGAAGAAGAAAGTGCTGTACTTAGCAATATGCTTGACCATGGCGTAGACGGTATCTTTCTGGTTCCCGGGATGAAAAACACACAGTCTCATGCCCAATTGGAAAATGCCAATGTTCCTTATGTCATCCTGCAGCGTAAGTTTCCGGGGCTCTCCGCTAATTTTGTGCAGAGTAATGACTATGAGGGAGGTTATCTGGCTGCTCAGCATTTGTATCAGCTTGGGCATCGCAGCTTTTTGTATATTTCTGCTCCTATGTACATTTCTTCGGCGCAGGATCGTTATAATGGTTTTATGGCGTATTTGAAAGAAAATGATTTGGCAGAGTCTGCTGTACAGATTTTAGAATGTGACAGTACAAGGACCGGTGGTTATAAGGTCGCAAAAAAATGGCTGGAGCAACAGCCCGGCCTGGATTGCCTGAGTGCAACTGCCATTTTCTGTTTCAGCGATTATGTGGCTTACGGTGTATATTCTGCGATTGCAAAATTTAATCTGCGGGTGCCGGAAGATATTTCCGTGATTGGTTACGATAACAATGAATACTCAGATATGACGTTTCCTGCTTTGACAACTGTGGATATCCTTCCGTATAAAATCGGAAAGCAGTCTGCGAAAATAATGTTTGACTTGATTAATAATAAAAATAACAATGGTGAGCACATAGAAGCTGTAATTTCGCCGAAGCTCATTCTACGAAACTCGACAAAAGAGGTATCCCCATAAGCACAGGAACAGCCCATGCTCAGCATGGGCTGCCTCCCTTACTCTTCCCCTAACAGTTTTACAACAGTCATGTCATGATGCATCGCCTGCAGCACCGGGCCAAACATATCCTCGGTCCGAATCCGCAAACTGGATGTATTCACACACGGATGACATCCCACGTATTCTCCCTGCAGCACATCCTCGTCCACCAAAAGGCGAACCGCATTTTCCTTATCATTCATCAGCCCAAGCACGCTGACAGCCCCCGGTGTGATGTCCAGATATTTTTCCATATCCTCCGCTCCCGCAAAAGACAATCTGGCGCTGCCGATCTGATGCGACAATTCCTTTGTTTTAAATACTTTATCCCCGGGAATCATCAATAGATAAAAATCTGTCTTCTGGCGATTACACAAAAACAGGTTTTTGCAAATCGTTGCCCCGAGGGATTTGTCAATTTCAGCGCACACCTCCATGGTAAATGCTGCCTCATGATCAATTCTTTCATATTCCACACCCACGGAATCTAACAAATCATAGGTTCGTATTTCCTTTTCTAATCTGCCCTCGTTCGTAAGTGGTCTTCCTTTTTGTAATTCCATCTTATGTTTTCCTTTCCTATGTAATAATCATATTTCTTATCATTATCATGAATATAGATAACTACCTTCTTCTATAGAACGACATGTGAAGCCCGTTTCATTCAAATATAGACCATTTTTATTACTTTTTCAATATGTGTCACTCACACTTCATCAAATTATTACCAATTGCTCGATTATTTCCGTTTTTTCACTCCAAAATAAAACGATAAACATAACACAATCGCAAATCAAAAAAAACGGTGCATAGAAAATTCCTCTCCGGAACATCCATACACCGCTTTCATACCAGTTATTCTATTATGCCTGTCAAAATTATATCATGTGTTCGTTTCTCTCACATGATATACGCTGTTGGCGGTCCATCCTCACTCCGCTTTGCTCCGGCGCGTATAATCTCATCAGAGATTACTTAAACCGTCTTCACGCACTGGGCAAATTTCTGCTTTGCGCCCTGTACTTTATTAGCTTCTGCATCAGGCGTCGGATAATATCCGCGTTCATGCATCATGTTAAATACATCCTCCTGAATGCTGTGCTCCTGCTCTAAGCAGTGCAGGATTGCATCACGTACATTGTTGTGTACACATTCATTTGCAAATGTATTGTAATTGTTTGTCGCTGCTTTTTCTGCGGTCAACGCGTCCGCAAGAATTTCCTTGTCTGTATAAATCTCCTGAATCATCTTTCCCTCATTTCTGCACGGCTCTTTTTCTCATGCGAAGCCTGTGGATGCCGCGCCGGCACAACCTTCGCTACAGGTATCTGTTGTTAGCTCAGCTGTGCATACAGGGAATTGAAATGACTCTGATGCTTTTTCGAAATCTCTGTGAATTTTGCACTGATTTCCTGATCCTGTGTGTGTTCCGCGAGCATCTGAAATTTTTTGATCAGAAGATCCTCCTCGGTCAACAAATCGTTTATTGCAGACAATTCTTTTTCTGATAACTGTCCCATGGTCTACCTCCATCTTCTATGACTTTTTCCTGTTTCTTACCAGTCATAGTGTGGACGTCTTTCCCTGATTTTATACCTGATTTAAAATTTGGGGACGTATCTTTTTCTAATTTGGGGACGTATCTTTTTCTAGAAAATCATACGTCCCTTTTTTAGAAAATGATACGTCCCCAAATTTCAAATTTATTCGTGAATTAGCTTCAGAATCTGCTCCTTTGGAATTACTCCGATGGATTTTTGTGCTACTTTACCTTCCTTGAATACAATCAGGGTAGGGATGGTCATAACACCAAACTGCTCCGCCAGCTCGGGCTGCTCGTCTACGTTGACCTTGCAGATTTTTGCGTCTGTCACTTCCTCAGCAAGTC
>JAGASC010000349.1 GCA_017621905.1 Roseburia sp. | reverse complement strand
GTGGATGAGAACATGGCGTACCTTCAGGAAGAATATAATGCATTAGCGGAGAAATATACGGAAGAAAAATCATTTGCCCGAAACACGATTGCTATATTGGTTTTTGACATTGCAGTATTGATTATTGTTATTATCAATCTTTTGCTTCGCAGAAGAGGAAGAAAAGACGATTTTTACGATGACGAAGAGTACCCGGACAGCGATGAGCCTAAAGATGAGAAAGAAGACATTGCGGACGGAACTTTGCATGATGAAAAGGAGGAGGCTTTCACAGACACTGAAGAGAAAACCATGTATCATGCAGAACGCGAAGACTATGCAGACGGGGATGCTGATGCGTGGAAAGACGAAGTGGAGAGACAGGACAAAGCAGATGCAGCCGATTTGCCGGAGAGACAGGGCAAAGCAGATGAAGCCGATTTGCCGGAGAAACAGATGGCAGCAGATATTACAGAAACACAGAACAAGCAGATGAAAAAAGAAAAGAAAAAACTAAGGTCGGGCGATCGTCAAAAAACAGATGATTTTGAAATCATAGATTTCAATGATTTTTAGGATAACAAGCGGGAATCCTCGGTTATTCAATTGCCGAGTATTTCACAGTGAAAAATAGTAACTGTTCAGTACCTGCACAGTTACGAAAAATATTTCAATTTGCTGGTAGAATGGAGGATAAAAATGCAGACATCATATACAGCAAAGGCAAAAAAAGCAATCGATATTGCTTCGCGTATGGCGAAAACGTTGCACCATAATTATATAGGGACGGAGCACATTTTACTGGGCCTGCTGAAAGAGAAAACAGGTGTTGCAGCACAGGTATTAAGTGATAACGGTGTGGAACTGGAAAAAATTCTGGAGCTGATCGAAGAACTGATTGCGCCTTCGGAACCCACTGCAGTACTGGAAGCGGAGGGTTATTCTCCGAGAGCAGCCCATGTACTGGAAAATGCAGCAAAGGAGGCAGAACGCTTCCACTCGGAAAAAACGGGAACAGAGCACATTTTAATCGCAATGATAAAAGAGAGCGACTGTGTTGCATCAAGATTGATGAATACCCTTTCCGTTAATATACAAAAACTCTATGTGGATACATTAATTGCCATGGGAGAGGACGTTAATCTTTATAAAGAAGACTTTCAGAACGGAAAACCTGGACGAAAGAAAAGTGCTGAGGGTACACCGGTTCTGGATCAGTATTCCCGGGATCTGACCCAATTGGCCCGTGAGGGAAGACTGGACCCCGTGGTGGGCAGACAGGAAGAAATTGACCGTGTAATTCAGATCTTAAGCAGGAGAACTAAGAATAACCCCTGCCTGATTGGCGAGCCCGGCGTAGGAAAAACAGCTATTGTAGAGGGAATCGCGGAACGCATTATAACGGGCATGGTACCGGATACCGTATTGGGAAAAAGAGTGGTATCTTTAGACCTTTCCGGAATTGTGGCCGGTTCAAAATACCGCGGAGAGTTTGAAGAACGCATTAAAAAAGTAATCTGGGAGGTGGCTCATGCGGGCAATGTTCTTCTGTTTGTTGATGAGCTTCACACTATCATCGGAGCCGGAGGAGCAGAGGGAGCGCTGGATGCCTCCAACATTTTAAAACCTGCCCTGGCAAGGGGAGAAATCCAGATGATCGGTGCCACCACTGTGGGTGAGTACCGGAAACATATCGAAAAGGATGCAACCTTAGAACGCCGTTTCCAGCCGGTTATGGTGGAAGAACCGACGGAAGAAGCGGCAGTTATGATACTGAAAGGTCTTCGTGGACAATACGAAAAGCATCATCACGTCACAATTACGGATGAGGCGGTAGCAGCAGCGGTGCGGTTGTCAGCCCGTTACATCAGTGACCGCTTTCTGCCGGATAAAGCCATTGATTTGATGGATGAAGCTTCCGCGAAAGTACGCCTTGGCGTGGGATATCACGTGGAGGAAGCTGCGCAGATCAGACAACAGATTTCTGAGGAGTCAAGACAGTTAGAGGAAGCCTTGATGGCATCCGATCTGGAGGCGGCAAAAGCAGCAAAAGAAAGAAAAGAAGAACAGGAAAATTTACTGCGCAAATTGGAAGAAAAATCCAAAAAAGAGCTTCTTCGTAAAAATCTGACGGTTGGAGAAGAAGAAATTGCAGAGGTTGTCTCAGGCTGGACGAAAATTCCTGTGAAGAAGCTGGCAGAGGGAGAGGTGGCCCGGCTGCGCAAACTGGAAGCAACACTCCATAAACGCGTTATTGGTCAGGAGGAAGCAGTGACTGCGGTGGCAAAGGCTGTGCGCAGAGGCAGGGTAGGCTTAAAAGACCCCAAGCGTCCCATTGGCTCTTTCCTGTTTTTAGGACCCACCGGCGTAGGAAAAACAGAAATTTCAAAAGCATTGGCAGAGGCGGTTTTCGGAAACGAGCAGTCCATGATACGTGTAGATATGTCCGAATACATGGAAAAACACAGTGTTTCAAAAATGATTGGTTCACCGCCAGGTTATGTGGGACACGAGGATGGCGGACAGCTCAGTGAGAAAGTGCGTAGAAATCCATACTCTGTGATTTTGTTTGATGAAATAGAAAAGGCTCATCCGGATGTATTCAATATTCTGCTTCAGGTATTGGATGACGGACATATCACCGATTCCCAGGGGCGAAAAGTGGATTTTAAAAACACCATCATCATCATGACGTCCAATGCGGGAGCCCAGGCCATTGTAGAACCCAAAAAGCTTGGCTTTGCGTCAAGCAATGACGAAAAACAAAACTATGACCGGATGAAGAGCAGCGTCATGGAGGAAGTACGCCGGATTTTTAAACCGGAGTTTTTAAACCGTATTGACGAGACAATCGTATTCCGTTCTCTGAACAAAGAAGACATGAAGCAGATTGTTACCCTGATGCTGAAAGAACTTTCCGAGCGCTGTAAAAGCCAGCTGGGAATCACACTGACCGTGCGTGATGCAGTGAAAAATTATATCGTCGAGAAGGCGTATGACCCCAAATATGGGGCAAGGCCGCTGCGCAGAAAAATACAAAACGAAATCGAAGACCAGCTGGCGGAGGAATTGCTTTCCGGCGTGGTCAAGAGAGGGACAAATGTGGTGGTGACCATCCGAAAGAATGCCATAGCTTTTACGACAAAGTAAAGTTAGAAATTGCGAAAGTTAATTTTTCGTTAAATCTGGTGAAATCACTGGAAATAAAAAAATAGTTATTATATAATAACGTTACAAAAATACGAGAAAGTGATGCGTCGCAAAAAATGTGCGGCAGCATTACGGGAGGATAAAATGGCTGTTATTAAAGAATTAATTCGTTCAGAAGCAGATGGAACACTCAGCTTTGGTGATTACTCGTTGCATGCAAAAGCGAAACTTGACAATTTCGAGCATCAGGGAGATGTATATAAGGTAAAGACCTGCCAGGAGATTACCAAATTAGAGCGCAATGGTATGTTTGTATATGAATCGGTTCCGGGAACAACGGTTACTGATTTGAACGCAAATGATACGGGGATAACCTTTATGGTAGAAGGTGACGAGGATGCGCAGGTTACCGTAGAATTGGAGAGCGAAGCTGAATACGACATTACCATTGATAATGCCGATGCAGGAAAGATGAAGACCAATCTTGGCGGAAAGCTTAGTCTCAGTGTAGAACTGGGAGAACATCCGGTTGCAGTAAGCATTAAAAAGTGCTAGTATAGCGCCTGCCTTGTCAGAGACAAAGCAACAAGAACGATAGAAAGAGATATATGAAAAATGGAAAGCTGGTGCAAATACGATAATGTATTTGTTTGTACCAGCTTTTTTATTCAATTCGTAACTGTTCAGTACCCTCACAGTTACGACCGCAAGCCCATGAAAATCGCTCCGCGATGGGGCTTGCTCTCAAAATATTTAGGTTTTCTCACGGACCATGCAGTAAATGCATGGTCCTGACCTGAACAGTTACTTCAATTCTTTTTAATATTGAGTGGGAGGAAAAGGGAAATGGCAAAAGGAAAAACAACGGTATTTTTTTGCCAGAATTGCGGATATGAGTCATCGAAATGGATGGGGCAGTGTCCCGGTTGTCATGAATGGAATACCTTCGTGGAGGAAATGATCGATAAAAAAAGTGCAGGAAAAGGGAAGATGCCCGGCAATGAGACGGCAAAGGCAGTTCCCCTTTCGGCAATCCAAATGACTCAGGATAAACGGGTTTCTACTAATATGAAGGAACTTGACCGTGTTCTCGGAGGTGGAATTGTACAAGGGTCGTTGGTGTTGGTGGGCGGTGATCCGGGAATCGGCAAATCGACCCTGCTTTTACAGGTGTGCCGGAATCTCTCGGAAAATGGGATAAAGGTGCTCTACATATCGGGGGAAGAATCTCTTCAGCAGATAAAAATCAGAGCGGAGCGAATCGGTACTTTTCGTGACAGTTTGAGTTTACTGTGCGAAACAAATCTGGATACAATTAAAACTGTGATAGACAGGGAAAAGCCCCAGGTGGTTGTCATAGATTCGATACAGACCATGTACAACGAGGAGGTGGCATCGGCCCCGGGAAGCGTTTCACAGGTACGGGAGTCAACAGGAACTTTGATGCAGATCGCAAAAGGAATGGGGATTTCCATATTTATCGTAGGACACGTGACAAAGGAAGGTGTCGTGGCCGGACCAAGAGTGTTAGAACATATGGTGGATACCGTACTCTACTTTGAAGGGGATCGTCATGCGGCCTATCGTATCCTGCGCGGTGTGAAGAATCGTTTTGGCTCTACCAATGAAATAGGTGTATTTGAAATGCGTCAGGATGGTCTCATAGAAGTGGCCAACCCTTCAGAATTTATGCTGAGCGGAAAGCCGGAGGGGGCTTCTGGTTCTGTTGTTGCCTGCTCCATGGAAGGAACACGGCCCATACTTTTGGAGGTGCAGGCACTGGTGTGCCACAGTAATTTGGGCATTCCGAGGCGCACGGCGGCGGGTACGGATTTTAACAGAGTAAATCTATTAATGGCAGTACTGGAAAAAAGACTGGGGCTGCAGCTTGGAAACTGTGATGCCTATGTCAATATTGCAGGAGGAATTCGCATGAATGAGCCTGCCATTGATCTTGGCATTGTTTTAGCAGTTATCTCAAGCTACAAGGACCGGGCAATTGATGAAAAAACAATATGCTTTGGTGAAGTAGGGTTGAGCGGTGAGGTGCGCGCAGTGAGCATGGCAGAGCAGCGCGTTCTGGAAGCAAAGAAACTTGGATTTTCTACCTGT
>JAGASC010000348.1 GCA_017621905.1 Roseburia sp. | reverse complement strand
GAAACCTATCGCCGGAAAACAGGCCTTATCATCGACGCGTATTTTTCTGCAACAAAAATCAAATGGATTCTCGACAATGTGAGCGGAGCCAGACAGTTAGCGGAGGAAGGAAAACTGCTGTTTGGAACGGTAGAAACCTGGCTGATCTGGAAGTTCACCAAAGGGGCAGTCCACGTGACGGATTATTCCAATGCGTCCAGAACCATGCTTTTTAACATCAATGACCTGTGCTGGGACAAAGATATTCTGGAGGAACTGAACATCCCGGAAAATATGCTGCCCACACCGGTTCCATCCAGTCAGGTATATGGGTATACGGACCGTTCTTTTTTGGGAGCCGAAATTCCCATCGCAGGTGCAGCAGGCGACCAGCAGGCAGCATTGTTCGGGCAGACCTGTTTCCATCCCGGCGAAGCAAAAAATACATATGGTACAGGATGCTTTTTACTGATGAATACAGGGGAAAAGCCGGTATTTTCCAAAAACGGACTGGTCACCACCATTGCCTGGGGACTGGACGGAAAAGTGAACTATGCCCTGGAAGGTTCCATTTTCGTGGCAGGTGCAGCAATCCAGTGGCTGCGGGATAACATGAGGATGATCGATTCCTCCATGGATTCCGAGTACATGGCAATGAAAGTACACGGCACCCACGGCTGCTATGTGGTACCGGCCTTTACCGGATTAGGCGCACCCCACTGGGATCAGTACGCGAGAGGCACCATCGTAGGAATTACCCGGGGTACCAACAAAAACCACATTATCCGTGCCACCTTAGAATCCATTGCGCTGCAGGTATGCGACGTTATTGATGCCATGCGGGCAGACGCCGGCGTGGAGCTAAAATCCTTAAAAGTAGACGGTGGTGCCAGCGCCAACAATTTCCTGATGCAGTTCCAGGCGGATATGATCGATGCACCGGTAATACGTCCCCAGTGTGTGGAGACAACAGCCATGGGAGCAGCTTATCTGGCAGGATTGGCGGTTGGGTACTGGAAAGATAAGGAGGACGTGGTACAGAATCAAAAGATTGGACGCATCTTTACATCGGAGATGGCCGAGGCAGACCGTGCGGCTAAACGAAAGGGCTGGAACAAAGCGGTAAAGTATGCTTATGGCTGGGCAAAGGATGAAGAGGAAGAAAACGAATAAAAAAGGACTGTTCGGAGAGAAGAAAAGGTGGTATGATGTTAATAAATAAGTAAAAACAGCATGCCGTCAAAGCAAATGTTAATTCCAAAACAGGCATGCTCTGTTTGTGAAATATGCAAAGATAGAGGACAAAGCAGCATGGAAGTACGGTTATTGAACGGAAATGAAATCCAGTGGGCGGTGCAGACGGCCAACGAAGTATTCGAGTATTGTGACAGAAATTGTGTAAAATCCCAGGACGAAATCAGACAGCACTATGATTATGTGCGCCCCGAGGTGCTGTGGCAGGAACAGAACGCAGGCAGGCTGATCCTGTGGGGAGCCTTTGAAAATGGTCAGATGTGCGCCGTCAGTGCCATGCAGAATGTGGGGCATATTACCATGCTGTACGTAAGACCGCCCTATCAGCGCAGAGGACTGGGCAGCTGGCTGTTAAATGAGATGCGCGGCTTTGCCGACCATGTACTGCATCTTCCGCGGGTAACGGTCAATGTGACGCCGGTGGCCTACGCGCCCTTTTTCTACCGCAGAGGCTTTCAAATGATACCCGGAATGCCATTTAATACCCCATATGTGTCATTAGAGCAGCCTCTTGTGAACAGCATGATGCAGAAAAACATCAGCACAAAGGCCATACTCCTTGTAACAGCAGTGACCCTTTTGCTGTGTTTCGGCGTTGGCGTTATAGTAACTGTGCTACATATGATGGGTTAACATTTGTTCAAAATGCATAATTTTTGCGCTTTCATGCGTGAAAATTATGCTTTTTTTGAATCACAAAAAAGGTTGAAAAACGAACCGTCATGTGATAAACTTTTTACAATTTAAAAACCGGATAGCCATTCACCACCGACAACAAAAGTGTATTCTGCGGATTCACCGCCTGTGAATGTTCATCCCGGAGTATAAAGAGCGCAGAATTATCCGCGCAGGCAGAGGAAAAAACGGCGACGTTTTTTTTTTTTTGAAAAGACATAACTGTTCACATAAAAGAAAGGACTGGGAAAACAATGAAAGCTTTTTTGATACTTGAAGACGGAAATGTATTTACCGGAACCAGCATCGGTTCCGCCAGAGAAGTCATCAGCGAAATCGTGTTCAATACTTCAATGACCGGATATCTCGAGGTCCTGACCGACCCCTCCTATGCGGGACAAGCGGTAGTCATGACCTATCCATTGATTGGAAATTATGGCATCACGCCGGATATGGAGTCAGGCAGACCCTGGCCGGATGGCTATATTGTAAGGGAACTGTCGCGTATGCCCAGCAACTTCAGAGAGCAGGGAACCATTCAGGCGTTTCTTACAAAATACGACATTCCAGGAATTGCCGGCATTGACACCCGGGCATTGACCAAAATCCTTCGTGAGAAGGGAACCATGAATGGTATGATCACCACAAATGAGAATTATCAGATAGACGAAATTATTCCAAAGCTAAAAGCCTATACCACAGGTAACGTCGTAGATAAAGTGACCTGTGCCAAGAAACGCATCTTAAAACGAAACGGCAGCGCCGTTCCTGTCAAAAAAGTAGCATTGCTTGATCTGGGAGCGAAAAACAACATTGCCCAGTCTTTATACAAACGTGGCTGTGAGGTCACCATTTATCCGGCTCACACCACAGCAGAAGAAATCTTAAGCACCAATCCGGACGGCATTATGCTGAGCAACGGACCTGGCGACCCCAAAGAGTGTAAAGAGATTATCGCTGAAATCCGTAAACTCTATGAATCCGATACTCCTATTTTTGCAATATGTCTGGGACATCAGCTCATGGCCCTTGCCACCGGAGCCGACACCCACAAAATGAAATACGGCCACCGCGGCGGCAACCATCCGGTCAAAGATTTAAAGACCAATCGGGTTTATATTTCTTCCCAGAATCACGGCTATATGGTGGACACAGATACTCTGGATCCAAAGGTAGCAATACCGGCATTTGTCAATGTCAACGACGGCACCAACGAAGGCCTGGAATATGTGGGAAAAAATATTTTTACCGTGCAATTCCACCCGGAGGCCTGCCCAGGCCCTCAGGACTCTGCGTACCTGTTCGATCGATTCATAGAGATGATGGATTGCAAATAGCTAATATGAGAAAGAACCGAAAATAGGAGGTAAGAAAAATGCCCAGAAATAAAGAGATAAAAAAAGTATTGGTAATCGGTTCCGGCCCCATCGTGATCGGCCAGGCAGCAGAATTCGACTACGCGGGAACCCAGGCCTGCCGTTCCTTAAAAGAGGAAGGTGTGGAGGTCGTTCTGGTAAACTCGAACCCGGCGACCATCATGACAGATAAAGACATCGCAGATCAGGTCTACATCGAGCCCCTGACTGTTTCCGTGCTGGAGCAGATCATTGCAAAAGAAAGACCGGATTCCGTACTGCCCACCCTTGGCGGTCAGGCAGGCTTGAACCTCGGCATGGAGCTGGAGGAAAAAGGAATCCTGGAAAAATATAACGTAAAACTGATCGGCACCACTGCCGAGACCATTTTTAAAGCCGAGGACCGTCAGGCTTTCAAAGATACCATGGAAAAAATCGGTGAACCTTGTGCCGCATCCCAGGTCGTGCACAACGTCGAGGACGGTATCAAATTCACCAACACCATCGGTTACCCGGTGGTACTCCGCCCGGCCTACACCTTGGGCGGCAGCGGCGGCGGTATCGCCCATAACGAAGCAGAGTTGGTAGAAATTCTCACCAACGGTCTGCGTCTCTCCCGTGTCGGCGAAGTGCTGGTAGAGCGCTGTATCGCAGGCTGGAAAGAAATCGAATACGAAGTAATGCGTGACGCGGCCGGCAACTGCATTACCGTATGTAACATGGAAAATATCGACCCGGTGGGCGTGCATACCGGTGACTCCATCGTTGTCGCTCCTTCCCAGACCTTAGGCGACAAGGAATACCAGATGCTCCGTACCTCCGCCTTAAACATCATTTCCGAGCTGAACATCACAGGCGGCTGTAACGTACAGTACGCGCTGCACCCGGAAAGCTTTGAATACTGCGTCATCGAGGTAAATCCCCGTGTATCCCGTTCCTCCGCCCTGGCTTCCAAGGCGACCGGATATCCTATCGCAAAGGTTGCAGCAAAAATCGCGTTGGGCTACACTCTGGATGAAATCAAAAACGCTATTACAGGCAAAACCTATGCCAGCTTCGAGCCGATGTTAGACTACTGTGTCGTGAAGATTCCAAGACTTCCTTTTGATAAATTCATTACGGCAAAGAGAACACTGACCACTCAGATGAAGGCCACAGGAGAAGTCATGAGCATCTGCAATAATTTCGAAGGTGCCCTGATGAAGGCCATCCGCTCCTTAGAGCAGCACGTGGACAGCCTGATGTCCTACGATTTCAGCGATCTTTCCATTGACGAACTGCGTGAACAGATGGAAATCGTGGATGACCGGAGAATCTGGGTCATTGCAGAGGCCCTGCGCCGCGGCATCAGCTATGACAAAATTCACGACATCACCAAAATTGATAAATGGTTTATCGACAAACTTGCCATCCTTGTGGAAATGGAAGAAACCTTACGCAGAGAACCACTGACGGTAGAATTGTTAAAAGAAGCAAAACGTATGGAATTCCCGGACAACGTAATTGCACAGCTGACCGGCAAAACGCAGGAAGAGATTCACGACATGCGTTACGCCAACGGAATTGTTGCAGCTTACAAAATGGTAGACACCTGTGCAGCAGAGTTCGAGGCCACCACACCTTATTACTACTCCGTATACGGAAGCGAAAACGAAGCCACCTTGACGAACCCCAAGAAAAAAGTGTTGGTACTTGGCTCCGGTCCGATCCGTATCGGCCAGGGAATCGAATTCGACTACTGTTCCGTACACTGTACCTGGGCATTTGCAAAAGAAGGCTGGGAGACAGTCATTGTCAACAACAATCCGGAGACCGTATCCACCGACTTCGATATCGCAGACAAGCTTTATTTTGAGCCGCTGACCCCGGAGGATGTGGAGAGCATCGTAAAACTGGAAAAACCGGACGGCGCTGTGGTGCAGTTTGGCGGACAGACCGCAATCAAGCTGACCGAGAGCCTGATGAAAATGGGCGTAAAAATTCTGGGAACCAAAGCAGAGGACGTGGATGCGGCGGAAGATCGTGAGCTTTTCAATCAGATTCTGGAGCAGACCCAGATCCCTCGGGCCGCAGGCGGAACCGTATTCACCGCAGAGGAAGCAAAGGAAGTGGCAAACCGGCTGGGCTATCCGGTATTGGTAAGACCGTCCTACGTGCTTGGCGGACAGGGCATGCGAATTGCTTTTAATGATGAGGAGATTGAAGAATTTATCGGAATCATCAACCGTATTGCCCAGGATCACCCGATTCTGGTAGACAAATATTTGCAGGGAAAAGAAATCGAAGTAGATGCAGTCTGTGACGGCACTGACATTCTGATCCCGGGAATCATGGAGCACATTGAGCGTACCGGTGTGCACTCCGGCGACAGTATTTCCGTATATCCGGCGCCCACCATCAGTGAGCACGTGAAGGAAACCATTGTGGAATACACCAAGCGCCTGGCAAAAGCCCTGCATGTCATCGGCCTGATTAACATACAGTTCATTGCCATGAATGAGGAGGTCTATGTCATCGAGGTAAACCCGCGTTCCTCCAGAACCGTACCATATATCAGCAAAGTAACCGGTATCCCAATCGTGGATCTGGCAACAAAGGTAATCAT
>JAGASC010000347.1 GCA_017621905.1 Roseburia sp. | reverse complement strand
GTCCTCACAGCTATTCTTAAAAAAACCACTGTTTTCAATCAGTATCACCCTGCGGTCTGCAAAAAACGGGAGGGTTTCTGCCAAATCGATGATTGCTTTCGGATTCGTGTCTTTTCCCTCAAAGGCGGAAAAATTCATATCACCGCCCATACCACCGAAGCCGCCCATACCGCTCATGCCGTCATTTCCCTGCAGCGCAGTTTTCAGTTTATCGCGATACTGCTTTTTTAAATATCCCTCTGTGCCGTAGAGTAGATATATCTGTTTGAAATTTCCTGTTCTGATATCTTCGTCTATTGTTTTCAAATAGTCACCTCAAATCTTCCTGTCAATTCCAATATCTTGCGAATAACCGAATTGGAACAGACCGGCTACTCCACTTTCAACGCATCCGGATAAATTCGCTCCATACGCTCGTCCGGGAAACGCTCATCGATGGTCTGCTGCCAGGTTGTCGTTGCCGGGATGCCGCTGCTGCGCTCATCATAGCGAGTCAGAGCCATGCAGGATACCAGCACATTGCATATCATAAAAATCAGCAAAATCCAGGTTGCTGCTTTCCCCAACCGCATGGGAATGCGCTCAATCAGCCCGGACACCTTCGGGTAAAAAAATTTGAACCACACCACTGCCGCAATGCCCCAGAAAAAGCAGTATAACAAATTGATACGTCCGCCCAGATTCAGCGGTAACTCACTGTAATCCCAGAACACGGTTCCAAACACAAGCTCCGTGAACACACTGCAGACATACTCATATGCTCCGCCCAAAAAAGTTCCCATAAGAAACAGGAAATGTTCGGAACGATCCTTATATTTATACAAAAGAGCCGTTGCCCCTGCAATGCCAAGTCCCCAGACAATACTAAAAGGTCCCCACACCACACTGCTGCGGCTCATCCAGACTCCTGCGGTAATCCGGCAGAAAATGGTCTCCACCACATCTCCCAAAAAAGCACCGATAAAAAACAACGCCACAATTTTATAAAAACCACAGCCCGCCGCAAACACACCGACTGCCTGTTCTTCCCGGTCCTTTTTCTGTGCTTTAGGGTACGCCCGCCGGACCCGGGCATCCACATGCCCGTAAATCCATTTTCCCAGACGGCTTGATATCCCGTTTATCCATGCGTCCGCCGCCTGCCACCGTTCGATTCTGCGGCTTCTGCCGGACATAATGATGAGCGAAGCGACCACGTCAAGCACAAGCAGACCGGTAAAAATCCACAATATCAGTTTTCCCGGCAACGCAGGGCACAAATGGAACAGACGAAGCAACGGCGCATTGCCCCATTTTACCACTATGAAACCCAAAACACCCCAAAGAGCGGAAACCGGAAGGCAGACATAGCCGTCCAGATTCCAGGGCATTTTGGAATAATCCCACCATTTTTCATGATAGAAACGCTCAATCAGGTGTCCGGCAATCCATTCGATTACCGTTGCCAGAATTCCACTTCCCAGGAGCAGCCAGAATCCGGACAGTTCCTGTAAGCTGACGGTGATCAGACATGCCCCGATACCGTATATCACGCAGACCGGTCCGTTAATCAGTCCGCGGTTGACAAAGCGCCGCTGTTTTGCAGCCGCTGTTATCGTTTCCAATACCCAGCCTAAAAAGGCATAGGCAAAAAATAGCCATAAAAGTTCGTATCCTGTGTATATCATGTTTGTCTCCTCTTAAGTCCAGTTTTGATGCCTTTTGAAGAATCCTGAAATTTTTATTTCTTATCGAAGTATAGCAAATCCCCACATCTTCGTCAATAAAAGCCATAGAAGATTTCTAATGTTGTGTTTTCACAAAAAATCCGTTATACTAAGAAAAACAGACCTTAGCATCGTGATTTTGTAACGGAGGTGTTCAAATGGGAAGACAGGTAGCAATTGGCATACAAAAATATAATGAACTCATAGAAAAAAATTACTTTTACGTGGACAAAACATCCTTTATTAAGGACTGGTGGGAAAATGGAGATTCGGTAACATTAATTACCCGCCCCCGCCGTTTTGGGAAAACACTGACCATGAGTATGGCAGAATGCTTTTTCTCAACAAAATATGCAGGGCGCAGCGACCTGTTTGAAGGTTGCGCCATCTGGCAGAATAAGGATTATCAAAAACTGCAGGGAACTTATCCTGTGATAAGCCTTTCCTTTTCCAATGTAAAAGAAACTAACTATGACACAGCAATCTACCGCATTTGCCAGTTGTTAAAAATGCTCTATGAACAGAATGCTTATTTACAGGATTGTGATTTGTTATCGAAGGCAGAAAAGGAATATTTCGAACACATGGCAGCAGATATGGATGAAAAAGATGCTCCGCTTGCCCTTTATCAGTTGTCCGATTTTCTTTCCCGGTATTACGGAAAGAACGTCATAATTCTATTGGACGAATACGATACCCCCATGCAGGAAGCCTATGTCCAGGGATACTGGGAAGAATTGACAGGCTTTACCAGAAGCCTGTTCAACTCCACATTTAAGACAAATCCTTATCTGGAGAGGGCTATCATAACCGGAATAACAAGAATAAGTAAAGAATCTATATTTTCGGATTTAAATAATCTTGAAGTCGTGACCACCACATCCAGGAAATATTCGGACTGCTTTGGCTTTACAGAAGAAGAAGTATTTACTGCTATGGACGAATGCGGGCGCACGGACAAGGATATGGTAAAAAAATGGTACGATGGCTTTACATTTGGAAATACAAAGGATATTTATAACCCTTGGTCCATTATAAACTATCTGAATAAAGGAGAGTTTTCTGCCTACTGGGCAAATACCAGTTCCAACCATCTCGTTGGAAAGCTGATCCGTGAGGGAACCAGAAATATAAAAACTTCTTTTGAAGCATTGCTGGATGGTCGACATATAAAAACTTCCATTGATGAACAGATTGTCTATAGCCAGCTTGATATGGACGAGCAGGCAATCTGGAGCCTTTTGCTGGCAAGTGGATATTTGAAAGTCGTACATTTTGAAAACTATGATCCGGAAGATGGCACGGCTCCGGTATATGAACTGGCGCTGACCAATCTGGAAGTAAGGATTATGTTTCAGAACATCATAAGCAGATGGTTCGGAGAAGTACGCTCCGACTACAATGAATTTATCCAGGCGTTACTTTCGGGTGATGTAGAAAGCATGAATCACTATATGAATGAAGTGGCACTTACAATCTTCAGTTCCTTCGACGCCGGAACGAAACCTTCGGGGAAGACACATCCGGAGCGTTTCTACCATGGATTTGTTCTGGGACTGATGGTGGAACTGCGGACAAAATATGTGATTACATCAAATCGTGAAAGTGGTTTAGGCAGGTATGATATCGTTTTGGAACCACGTTCTTCTGCTGATGATGCCATTATCATAGAATTTAAGGTTTTCAATTCCAAAAAAGAGAAAAATCTGGAGGAAACCCTGCAAAATGCATTACAGCAGATAGAGGACAAAAAATATGAGACAAATCTGCGTGCAAAGGGAATTCCATCAGAGAAAATCCGCAAATATGGGTTTGCTTTTGAAGGGCAGACGGTATTGATTGGGTAAAAACGGGTGTGCAACTATCAAATTATTTAAGTAAGAATTTGTATCGTTTGGATTGGTAAGATGGGGGTTATGGATACTCATATTCAAAAGAAGCTAACTCCGTTTCGAAAGAGAAAAGCGTTCGTTTTCCTTTTCGAAATTGATAGAATGCCCGGCAGGCTGCACTTTCATGGATAGTCCGCACCATGTCTCCCTTTGCAGGGGCCATAAGAGGCCGCCCTGCAGACTCCAGCAGCCGGGCTTCGAATTCCATATCTCCCTGAATAATTCGAAGCGTCCTGTTCTGTATCTGAACAATCTTAGCCCCCAGATAGGTAGCCAATCGATATTCTTTGCCCTGCCACATCACAACACCGATGATACCTGTAAAGTAAGTGCCCATCATAGGAATATCCGCCACAGACAGCATCAACGAACCACCAGGGAAACAGCATTGCGTCCATGCATATTCTTTCGGAAAGGATCTGCCACGATCTCCCTCCCAATATCCCCGGCCATCCCGGAAACAAAATTCCACCCCATTGATACACACCCTTCCACAAAGTGAATGCCGCATACTCCATACAGAATGGCGGCACTCCATAAATGGCACGAAAGCAAAAGGCCCCATAATATCATATTTCAAAGGCGAAAGCGGTCCGAAGTTTACCTTCCCCTTTACCGTCAATTCCGGCGTATGAATTGCCAGTCGGATGCCATCCTCCCCAAAGTAATTTTTTCCGATAGAAATATTTTTCCCCGATCTTCGAAATATATCGGCTGGAAAGGAAACAGTCCAGACATCTTTGTCCGTAATAATCTGAATCGAACAGGTGCGTTTTCGCCCATCCTGATGAACCGCCGGTATTACCGCTAAAGTCTGTGTGCCAGACTGGCATTTCATATACCATCCGTAAAAGTAACCCTTCATATCCTCGCACCTCTTTAAAAAGATGCTTCTTATTCTTCCACAACCATCTCCGGCTTATTCACAAATTTTCATGCCACTATAATCAGCTTCCGATAACTTATATTGCAGGAACCGCCCTGCGAACCCTGCAATCGATTCGCGGCGCAAAGACAGCGCCTTTTATCGGAAGCAAAAACGGCTTCCGATAACTTATATTGCAGGAACCGCCTGTTTGCTCAAATCAGACAGGAAACCACCTCTTTGAATTTTCTGTAGTCATCCACACAGAGAAATCCGATGTCCGATTGGTAGACAGACTCATCATTCCCGCCTGTCCCGTAATCATCTCCCACAAAGACTACATTATTATGAGACAATCCGTTTTCCTTACAATACAAATCCAATGCATAATATTTATGAAATGGTTTTGGCGCCATATCAAAAGAGGACGAACCTCCTACAAACACGTTGTAATCTGAAAATACTTCCACGACTTCCTCATACATGATACGTCTCTTCTTACGGTCCGGGTCGAAAGCCAGTTTATCTGCCTGATTTGCCTTTGTGCCTAATAATGCCAGGGTAATACAGCCGGAAGGATGGTATTCCACACTAGCTCCGGCAAATTCCGTATATCCATATTTCTGCCGGATATAAGCAGCACGCTTTTCAACAGAATCTCTGTCACATGCAAAGCTTTGATCTCTGACAATATCTATATTCCTGGTCATTTCATTGTATTTTGCAAACTGCAATCCGTAATTTCCGATGATATCGATAGGATACCCTTCCATCTGTCGAAAAATTCTGGCCGCCTGTCCTGCGCCAACCATCAAAAGCTTATATTTTTCAGAAAGGTGATCCAACATCTTACGGTTCTTTTCATCCAATGGCTGTTTATGCTGTGTCAGTGTCCCGTCCAAATCAAATGCGATTAACTTAGCCTTGCTTTTATCTATTTTTGTACCCATTGTTTATATCATCCCATGTTCTAATTTTATTCTGCTTATTAAACGCTCACTTTTTCAGTTCGCAGATACCGTTATCTTGCACCTGCTTTTTCCAGTTTATAAATACAGTTTCCGGGGAAGTTGGTAGTAACCAGTTTGGCTCCCAGTTCATAACATTCCTTTAAATGTCCTTCCCTGGTAACTCCGGCTCCAACCCATGGCTCTATTCCTTTGGACTGCAGATAGTCGTAATGCTGCTTTTCCCTATCCTCAAATATACATGCACAATACAAATATTCGTCGGGATTACGTTCTACATTGCTCATGATGGAATATGGATAAAAACCATGGAGCATATATTTCCCTTTATATTTTTCATCAATATATTCCAGTACATGTGCATCAAAACTGTTGAACACCATTTTATCTGCATATCCATATTTTTCTATCAGCTTCACACATTTATCGATGCAATCATGACACCTTTCCTCGTTTCCCTCCTGATAGTATTCCTTTACTTCCAGATTGAGCAGGATTTTCTTTTCTGAAAGAAGCTGCAAAAGTTCCTCAAGGACAGGTATCGTCTGATGTTCCTCTCTTCCTCCTGCATTTAGCCGGCACAGTTCTTCATATGTCATCTCACTGACCAGACCTTTTTGGTCTGTGGTCCGGTCTACTGTATGATCATGAATCAGTACTGGTACCCCATCCTTCGTCAAATGCACATCTGTTTCTATCATATCGGCACCGCTTTCGATGGCCGCCATAAATGCCTCCATAGTATTCTCATAATAGTTATAGCTGTCACCTCTGTGTGCTGCCACCATCATCTTATCGTCAAATGTTATTTTCATTTTTATAAACTGCCTTTCCGCGAAAGGCACCAATAGGGTTATGAAACCCAACTGCACACTTTCGCTTTATTCTCTTTTTTGTTATACTCCCCCTGTAGGTCGCTGGCATACTACAGAACCCGGGGAGGTGAGTG
>JAGASC010000346.1 GCA_017621905.1 Roseburia sp. | reverse complement strand
TTGCTATATCTGCCGCAGGCCGGAGCATATTGCAGGGAAGATGATTAAAATTCCAAACAATATCTGCATCTGCCAGGATTGTATGCAAAAGACCTTCGACAGTATGAACGGGGCCGGCTTTTCCATGGATGATATGATCAACATGAATATGGGTAAAATGCCGAATATCAGTATGATCAACCTTTCTGATTTACAGGGCTTTGCTCCGAACAATCAGAAAATCAAAAAGAAAAAACCGAAGGAAAAGACAGAGCCTGTCATTGACATTCATAAGATTCCTGCACCCCACAAAATCAAAGCTTCTTTGGATGAGTATGTGGTGGGCCAGGAACAGGCAAAAAAAGTCATGTCCGTTGCCGTATACAACCATTACAAGCGCATTGCGGCAGATCCGAAAGATGAAATAGAAATCGAGAAATCCAACATGCTGATGATCGGACCTACCGGATGTGGTAAGACCTACCTGGTAAAGACGCTTGCAAGACTCTTAGATGTGCCCCTTGCCATCACGGATGCCACCTCTCTGACTGAGGCAGGCTACATAGGCGATGACATCGAGAGCGTTGTCAGCAAGCTGCTTGCTGCTGCAGATAATGATGTGGAGCGGGCTGAGCATGGAATTATATTTATCGACGAGATCGATAAGATAGCCAAGAAGCGCAACGCGAACCAGCGGGATGTCAGCGGCGAATCCGTTCAGCAGGGAATGTTAAAGCTTTTGGAAGGCGCAGAGGTGGAAGTACCGGTGGGCGCCAGCAGCAAGAATGCCATGGTTCCCATGACCATGGTCAATACGAAAAATATTCTTTTTATCTGTGGCGGAGCCTTCCCGGATTTGGAGGAAATCATCAAGGAACGGCTGAACAAGGCCTCTTCCATTGGATTTGGAGCCAAGTTAAAGGATGAGCATGACAAGGATGAAAATATTTTGCAGAAAGTGACTGTGGAGGATGTTCGGAAATTCGGTATGATACCGGAATTTTTAGGACGTCTGCCGATTATGTTCACGCTGGATGCGCTGACGGAGGATACGCTGGTGCGTATTTTGACGGAGCCGAAGAATGCGATTTTGAAACAGTATCAAAAGCTTCTGGCTATGGATGAAGTGAAGCTGGAGTTTGAAGAGGATGCACTTTATGCCATTGCGGCCAAAGCGAAGGAAAAGAAAGTGGGCGCAAGAGCGCTGCGGTCGGTCATTGAGGAATTTATGCTGGATATCATGTATGAAATTCCGAAGGATGACAGCATCGGCACAGTTACCATAACGAAGGCCTACGTGGAAAAGACAGGCGGACCGATTATCACACTGCGCGGATATGCAGCTCTTGAGGATCGGGGCGGCAAGCCACAGCTTACAGAGGAAGGGTAAGTGGAAATAATTGAAAATTCTGCAATGCATGTGGTGATTTTAGGATAACAAGCGAGAACTTCTATAATAAAAGCGGAAATTGAGAGGAGCATGAAAGTGCTTCTCTCTTACTTTATGAGAATCTGTATTATAAAATAATTCAAAAATAACTGGTATACGTATAAAATCTCTGGCATTTATTTATAAGTGAATAGATGACAGGAGCTTTTTTATGCCAGATTGTAAAGAACAAGTATATTCCAATGATTATTATGACTTTATCATTTCCTACGGTGAGGTAACAACCATACCCACCACCAGAGCCTGCACCCAGCGTATCGCAGAGGAGTTCGATGCGCTTTATTATCCCAGAGAGGGACTGCCTGAGCTGGCCATAGAGGAATATACCTACATGGTAATTCCAAAATGCTATGGGTTGTTGGATCAGTCCGCCCTGCAGGCCTCCGGCATTTTGCAGATGCAGAATCAGCCCGCCCTGCAGTTGAAAGGCACCGGTGTTATTTTGGGCTTGATTGATACCGGGATTGACTATAAGAACCCGCTATTTCGTTATTCCGATGGCAGCACACGCATTACCCGTATCTGGGATCAGAGCATCCAGGATGGGACGCCGCCAGCAGGAATTATATACGGAGCGGAATACACTTCCGATGCCATCAATCAGGCTCTCGCCAGCGAGAACCCTTACGAAATCGTACCCTCCCGGGATGAAAATGGGCATGGCACTTTTATGGCAGGGGTGGCCTGCGGCGGGGAGGATGCGCCAAATGATTTCATCGGTGCAGCGCCCAATTCTGAGATTGCAGTGGTAAAATTAAAAGATGCAAAGCCCTACCTGCGGGATTTTTTCTTTGTTCCGGAAGGAGTTCCTGCCTTTCAGGAAAATGATATCATGATGGCGGTGGCATATCTGAATGCCTTGGCAATTATCCGCAATATGCCTTTGGTCATCTGCATTGGTCTTGGAAATTCCATGGGAAGCCACGGAAAGGACGGTCCACTGACTGAGTTTTTGGATTACATTGCCACCAGACGGATGCGTTCCGTGGTAACGGCCGCGGGAAATGAGGCCAATGCAAGACATCACTTCCAGGGACAGCTGGGGGCGGATATGGAGTACGAGGATGCGGAAATCAGCGTGGAGCAGGATATGGATGGTTTTTTCGTGGAGCTATGGGCGGCGGCACCGGAGCTATACGCGGTTGCCGTGATTTCGCCTACCGGGGAACAGCTGCCCAGAATTCCGGTGCGAAGCGGCGCTTCGCAGCAGTTTAATTTTGTCTTTGAGGGGACAACGGTGACGGTGGATTACCGGATCGAGGCCAGGGAGGCGGCCAACCAGCTGATTTTTTTCCGGTTCGTAAAGCCGAGACGGGGGCTTTGGACCATACGGGTTTTTCCGCAAAGCACGGTGACCGGGCTATACAATCTGTGGCTGCCCATGCAGCAGCTGACCGGCGGAACTGTATTTTTCCTGCGCTCCAATCCGGATATTACCCTGACATCTCCCGGCTCGACCAGGCAGGTCATTACGGCGGGGGGATATAATGCGGTCAATGGAAGTGTTTTTTCGGATTCCGGCAGAGGATTTACGGTGCCCGGGGAAATCAAACCGGATTTTGCGGCTCCGGCAGTGAACGTGTCAGGGCCGGGCCTGCGGAATAATTATGTGACCTATACCGGCACCAGCGGGGCAGCGGCAATCACAGCGGGAGCCTGCGCCCAGATCATGCAGTGGGCGCTGGTGGATGGAAATATGCCGACGCTGTCCAATGCCGGGATTAAAAATATGCTGATTCGGGGAGCGAGGACGACAGGGGAGCGCACTTATCCGAATCGGGAGTGGGGTTACGGGGCGCTGGATGTGTATCATGCATTTCAGGTGCTGCAGAGCAGCTGATTTTTACCTGTTATTGTCAAATTTCGACCTCCTGGGGCAAAATGGTTGTGTTATATAAGAAAAAAGAATATGGTGGTACCAGAGAGCTAGCGTGGAGGTTTACTATGAATCAAAAAAGAACGTATGATGTGTTTGCCGTAATCAAGCGGATGTTAAGGCACATGTGGGAACAGGACAGGGCGCAGTACGGAAGAATTGCAGTATATACCATCCTGGCAGCAGTCTCCCCTTTCCTGTCGGTATTTTTACCTAAAATCGCCATCGGCATTTTAGAGCAGGGCAGCCCGGATACAGTCAAAAAGCTAATCATAGCCATGGTAATTTACTTTTGCACCGCCGGTGCTTTATCCGTATCAGTAAGTTACCTGAAAAATTACATCGAAACGCGCAATATGAGAATTCGTGTGCTGTATCTTGGCGAGATGTCCCGAAAATTGCAGACCATCGATTACTGCCATCATGAAAATGCAGGATTTCATGAAGAATACAAAAAAGGCATGAGTGCAGGAAACAACAATGTCAACGGAATAGAAGGGCTATACAATAAATTTTTCCGGATGCCTGCCACATTCCTAACCCTAACTGGGATGGTAGTTATGGCAGGGTTCTTAAGCCCCGTACTTTTGATTGCCTTTGCAGTGCATGTGGCAGTGATTATGTGGACCTCAAAACGGACCCATGACTACGAATATTCGAAAAAAGAAGAAATCGCAAAGGCCCAGCGGCGAATTGCATATTATCAGAGAACGTCACAGGATTTTTCCTACGGAAAGGACATTCGTATCTTTAACCTGAGAAAGCGTATCATGGATAATTACCAGGACGAAATCGATGCCTATCAGAAACTGTTGGCAGGCATCAAAAGAAGAGAATATCTTCTGGGCCTTACCGGTATTGTAACATTGCTGATTAGTAACCTGCTTATATACGGAAACCTGATTCAGAAGGTATTGGAGGGAATGCCGATCAGCTCCTTTAGTATGTACATAACAATGCTGACCGCACTGATGGCGCTGATGCTGGAATTCGGGAAAGATATCGCTTTCATTAGGAATGAAGGGGAGTACGTCAGCGATTTTTATCGTTTTCTGGATGCACCTCTATTGGTTGAGGGGCAGAAGAGAGCAGAGGATGTCCTTACTCATGAAAATGCAGTCACAGACAGCGATAAAAATGCTAAAAATCCATCAACGCTTGAAATTGTCTTTCACCACGTAACCTTCCGCTATCCCGGAACAGCAAAAAACATTTTTACCGATTTGAACTTTACCATACATCCGGGTGAGCGCCTTGCCATTGTCGGTGTCAACGGTGCCGGAAAATCCACACTGGTAAAGCTTATGACCGGACTTTTTACGCCGACGGAAGGCCGTATTTATATCAATGGTGTGGAAATCGGAGAATTGAAAAAAAGTGAACTTTACAGCTTGTATTCTGCAGTATTCCAAGAAATAAATATTTTGGCTTTCTCCCTGCGGGAAAATGTGGCCTGCGCATCGGAACATGTGGATGACGCCCGTGTACAAACGGCCTTAGAAAAGGTCGGATTGTGGAAAAAGGTAGAAGATTTTGAACATGGGCTGAATCAGATGATGCTAAAAGTCATCGATGAAAACGGAACCGATTTTTCCGGCGGAGAAAGGCAGAAGCTTTCCATTGCCAGAGGGTTGTATAAAGATGCTTCCATGGTCATCATGGATGAGCCCACCGCGGCACTGGACGCCCTGGCGGAAGCGGAAATCTATGAAAATTTCAGCAGCCTGGTGAAAGGAAAAACGGCGGTCTACATATCCCACAGGCTTGCGAGCACAAGATTCTGTGATAAAATTGCCCTGTTTGACGGGGATGGTCTGGCAGAATACGGAAACCACCAGGAGCTTATGGAATTAAAAGGAAAATATTACGAAATGTTTGTAATTCAGGGAAAATATTATCAGAAGGAGGCCGTGTGAAAAGTCCTTATGTCAAAGATTTTTCACAAGCTCTGCAGATGCGTTAACGTTTGCAGGTTATGGAAAGGGCATCGATATGAAAAAAATAATTCATTTTTTAAAACTGGCGTGGTCAGTTTCACCTTCTTACTTACTGCTTCTTTTTGGCAATTCCATTTGTAACGCCGCAAAGACACTGCTGAATATTGTTTTGCCCATGTATCTGATCAATGAACTGACGGGAGAACAGAATCCGCAGAAGCTTCTTTTCTTTGGAGGCCTTATCGTGTTAAATAACGTGGGCATGACCTTTCTTGCAAACACCTTTGACCGGTTCATTCAGGTAAAAAAATCTGAAACAGCGGAAGGTATGATGAAGCTTATGTCCGAGAGAATTATGAATCTGGAGTATTCTTACCTGGAGGAGCCGAAGTATCTGGATTTGAAAGAAAGGGCTGTTTTTGCAGTCCAGAACCAGGAATCGATCTCGAATATGATTTATGCGGTTTCCGAGACCTTAGGCATGAGTTTTACCATAGCAGGATTGGTTGTAATTCTGGCCACTTTAGGACCGGTTCTCATCCTGGTCATTGTGGTGGGGATTGTGTTGATGCTTTTGATTTATAAATCAATTTCCGCATACCAGATGAAGGTAATGCAGGAGATTATTCCAATTAACCGCAAGTTTGGATATTATATGAATTTGGGAGAAAACAAAGACGCGCAGAAGGATATCCGGCTTTACAATATGGAAAAAATGATTACCGACAGAGTTGTGAGTTTTTCCCATGAAACCTGTGACTCCTTTGAAGGAATGCAGCGGCGCGGCGGTATCGCAGGAGGACTGATTGCAACGGTCAGCGAGGGCATTTCCGCTTTCAGTTATGCCTATGTGGGGATTCGGACCATCAGTACATATTTTGGCCCCAAGCTTACCATTGGTGCGCTGACCATGTATGTTGCGGCGGCAATCAATTTTTCGGCAATGGTTACCAAACTGGGAGAAAGTATCGTAACACTGATGCAGTTCATGGGGTATCTGGATCCCTATATGGAATTTATGGCTTTGTCCGAGGAAACCGGTCAGCCCGGAAAATTTCCTTTTGACGGAGCCGTGGAAACGCTGGAATTCCGAAATGTGACATTCTCTTATCCGAATGCAGAAAAACCGGTATTAAAAGATATTTCCTTTTCTATCCACAAAGGGGAAAAAATCTCTATCGTGGGTTTAAACGGCGCCGGAAAATCAACGCTGGTAAAACTGATCTGCCGTATGTATCAGACAGATCACGGCGAAATTTTGGTGAACGGAAGGAATATCTATGATTATGAATATCTATCCTATATGAATACGATCTCTGCGGTATTCCAGGACTACAAGCTGTTCAATTTTACCATCGCAGAGAATATTTCCTGTCAGGCAGCAGAACACAGGCAGGATAAAATTCAAAAACTGGTGGAGGAAGTCGGCCTGCGGGAAAAAATAGAGGAACTTCCAAAGGGCATCGAAAGCCGTTTCGGAAAAGACTATGATAAAGAGGGCATTGAAATGTCCGGCGGACAGGGGCAGAAGATTGCTATTGCGAGAGCCCTCTACAAGAAGGCCTCCATGGTGATTTTAGATGAACCTGCCAGTGCATTGGATCCCATTGCCGAAGCAGAAATTTATGAAAAATTCAATAGCCTTGTGGAGGATAAAACGGCTATCTATATTTCCCATCGCATGTCCTCCTCCGTGTTTTGTGACCGGATTTTGATTATCGATGGCGGAACGGTAGCGGACTATGACACTCATGAAAATCTGATGAAAAAGACGGAAAGTCTGTATTACAGGCTGTTTGAGTCCCAGGCGGAAAATTACAGGCTGAATGTGGAGGGATAGGCTATTTTTCGATGGGGTTTAATGGTTTCTTCTTTTAGAATACGCGGTGCAAAAGCTGTTCTGGGAGCTGGCAGAATGAGTTTAAAATTCAATCATTCTGCAACAGCTCCTTGAAATTTCACTGGGTAAATATTAGGATAGGCTAGTTCAGAAAAATAGGACTTTGGAGCATAAACGCCAGCTTACCACAAAATATAACTATGGAAGTTCCTTCATATGCTCTATAATCTGCTCAATATGCTCCGGTGTATCCAAAAGATCTGTTGCAATCTTCGGGATGGATTCGCCATTTGCAAGTTTCTTTTGGATTAAGTTATAGATGCCTTCTTCACGTCCTTTTAAGCGCCCTTCTTCACGTACATATTCCTCCCGGGCATTTCTATCACGTATTGCTTTCATATGTTCCTCATAGCGCAGACGTAGGCGTTTGTCCAAACTCATGATTTTTACCTCTTTGATGGCTTCCATAATACCTGCATTTGTTGTTTGAATCATATCAAGATCCTCCTCATTTTTCGCGTTATAGAGCTTAACCCAGTCATCCATTCGCTCTTTTCCATTCAGTTCCTTGCAAAGCTCGATGATATGTATCTCAAATACGTCCGAAAACTCATTACCGTATTCATCCCGCAGACGATATATCGTATGATATTTCTCTCCGTCCGTCAAAATAAAATCCAAAATACTGATATGGATGCATCTTTTCAGCTTCGCGTAATTTTCGCCGATCCGTAAATCCTCGGTGTACATCTTGGCCAGATAGAACAGGCTTCTTTTGTCCCAGTTTGCATAACGTGAAATCTGGAGCTCAATATTGATCTTAGTGTTATCATTCAACTCGACCAGCACATCCAGAATTCCCTGCTTCTGCCAGCGATAGCGCCTCCACAGAAAGGTGTTGAGCAGACGTACCGAGCGAATCTTCTCCAGTGGCATGTCTAAAACATCACTGACAAAATACTTCAGGACGATTTTATTACGGAACAGTTCCTTTGTGGTTAAATCAAATTTCAGTGTAATAATATCCATATAGGACATTCCCCCTCTCTGATGTGGGGAAATGCTCTTGCTATTTTCTACATTATATCGTATTCCCACCACATCTCTCAATACTTTTGTGTAAAATTTAAAAATAAGTTTCCGGGAAATACGAGAAATAACGCTTTCCGATGCAGTAGTATTGCTGCAAAATGAAACTTGAAGTAATAGTTCGGCTGTCTGAACGGTTACAATTTGAAACAAGGGCTGCAAAATTGTAGCCGATGTATATGTGATTTCCAATAACATAAATACGCATTGCGTGCTTACCCTGCGTACTTATTCTGTAGTATATAAAATAGCAGAAACTACAAAAAAACGCAAGTTTTTTTGCATATAAGGAATAAAGTTTGTGAAAAAGAACTAAAAATACAGTTGAAAATCAAAGACGAATTTGACATGGGACTATTTCCACTGGCATTAGGAAAAAGCCTCGTCTGTTATTATTTCCAAGGCAATGCTATTCTCAAATTCTGAATGGTAGCTGCCATACTTCACGGAAAAATCCTCTATTCTTTTCAAATGAATCAGCTCCGTCAACACAGTATTATTGTGATAGGATGCAGAATTTGAATTTGTAGTGTTGCAATGGTTCAAATGATCCGAAAAAATACATTTGAGTAGTAGCTACTGTTTCATCAAAATTCTGCCAGGCAAGAAAAATGGGAAGTCCTGATTTTCAAGACTTCCCATAAAAAAACAAAGAGCGCGAGACGGGACTCGAACCCGCGACCCCGACCTTGGCAAGGTCGTGCTCCACCAACTGAGCCACTCGCGCATATTATAGTATGAAATTGTACCTCTAACTATTTTTAGAGAAGAGCGCGAGACGGGACTCGAACCCGCGACCCCGACCTTGGCAAGGTCGTGCTCCACCAACTGAGCCACTCGCGCATATTTGTAATTGCTATGTCGTGCTGTCTGCCAGACACATATGATATAATACTACGAGCTTTTTGTTTTGTCAACAACTTTTTTGAAAAAAATTGGCATGTTATGAAAAAGCATTCATACAATGTAATAATCAGTAACTGGAGGCTTATGGTGAGTGCGAAGACAAAGATTGTGGTACTTCATATGAAAGAACTCATTTATACCTTGATTTTTGCTGGACTGGGGATATTACTGATCATTCTGCTTTTGTTTATGTTTTTGCCAAGGGGGAAGGATGGGGAGTCTGTGGAAACGACGAAATATACAGCAGGCATCTACACCTCCACAATTATGGTGGGAGACAATGCTGTGGATGTGCAGGTCATCGTGGACGAGAGCCGCATCAATTCCATTTCGCTGGTCAATCTGGACGAAACAGTGACGACAATGTATCCGCTGATGGAGCCGGCATTAGAGAGCATCCGCGAGCAGATTATAGAAAAGCAGTCGACGGAGGAAATTACATATAACGCTGACAACCAGTACACATCACTGGTATTGTTAAACGCGATTGAGAATGCGCTTTCCAAAGCAGAGGTTCTGCCGGGGGAAGTGGAGGAGTAAAAAAGTTAGCGACTGTGAAACAGGTACGAACAGTAAATGAACAGAAAAAACCCCGGGACTGCTGATCTGGTATCAGGTTCACCG
>JAGASC010000345.1 GCA_017621905.1 Roseburia sp. | reverse complement strand
GGTCGGGGCTTGCTCCTGTATGTTCTACGTTTTCTCACGGTTCATGCAGTAAATGCATGAACCTGACCTGAACAATTACTATTTCTCCTTAAAATTAGGTTTCATATTCACACCCTGGTTCTCATCTTTCTCCGGACTTGCGCCAAACTCATAGTCGTTGCCTGGCAGAATCGCATTTAAGATGATACCTGCAAGTGCTGCAATTGCAAGACCTGTCAGTGTAATAGAGGTTCCGGCGATGGTGAAGGTAAGTCCATCGGAGAAACCAAGTCCGCAGACAAGGATAACTGCTGCTATAATCAGGTTTCTTGACTTCGTGAAGTCTACCTTATTCTCAACCACGTTTCTGACACCGATTGCGGAAATCATACCGTAAAGCATGAAGCTTACACCACCAATGATTGCAGAAGGAATGGAACCGATCACTTCTGCCATTTTCGGAATAAAGCTGAGAATCACTGCATAAATTGCTGCCAGACGGATGACTCTTGGATCGTATACTTTACTCAGCTCCAGAACACCTGTGTTCTCGCCGTAGGTCGTATTCGCAGGACCGCCTACCAATGCTGCAAGAGAAGTCGCAACACCGTCACCGATCAAAGTTCTGTGAAGACCCGGATCTTCTATGAAGTTTTCTCCTGTGGTTGCAGAGATGGCAGATATATCTCCGATATGTTCCATCATGGTAGCCAGTGCGATCGGCGCCATGACCAGAATCGCTGTAAGATCAAACTTACATAGCTGGAACGGCGGAAGTCCTACCCAGCTTGCACTCTGCACACCTGCAAAATTGAGAATTGCAGATCCGTCTGCATTGGTCATTCCAAGTGCATAGAAAATCACTGCTGCCACATAGGAAATCACAACCCCCATCAGGATAGGAATAATCTTGAACATTCCTTTGCCCCAGATGTTAAAGATAATGATGGTGCCCAGCGCGATAATTGCCAAAAGCCAGTTGGTCGAAGCATTGCTGACTGCGGAAGGCGCTAAGGAAAGTCCGATACAGATAATCATCGGTCCTGTTACTACCGGCGGAAGGAATTTCATAACCTTCTTTACACCGATCAGTTTAATTACAAGTGCAAGCACCAGGTAAAGTGCCCCTGCCACTACAATACCACCACATGCATAGGGAAGCTTCTCTCCCATGGTCATGCCTGCAAAAATACCGGTATCCAGCTGTGCTACTGTCTGGAAACCTCCCAGAAACGCAAAAGAAGAACCTAAGAATGCAGGCACCTTTAACTTCGCGCAAAGATGGAAAAATAAAGTTCCAAGTCCTGCACAAATCAGGGTCACCTGAATCGAAAGTCCTTCTCCTTCAAAATAGTTATTTACCAAAATTGGTACTAAGATTGTTGCGCCGAACATGGCGAACATGTGCTGCAATCCAAGGATCAGCATCTTGGGTACTCCAAGCACTCTTGCATCCCGAATCGCTTCCTGCTGCTGCTTCATAACTGTGTCTCTCCTTCTCTTTTCATTTGTATAGGTATATTTGCCTATCACTTTAGAGTATACTTGCTTATGCTCATTTTTACAAGAAAAAATATCGTTACTGACAAAAATCTTATAACTTTCGTTACTGTTCCCCTTCCGCCTCAAGCACAGCATCCGAAGTCAACACCCACTGGCCCAGAATTTCCTCACTCCAGGTCTGCAAATCATTTAAAGTAAGATTTACCCCACCATACGCCCGAATTCCATGGACATCCGCCTGCTCCTGGGTATAATTCTCCAACAGATACACGTTTTCCGCTCGCACCGGTCCGCTTTTATAATGGCAGACCATGGGGATTGCCCCTGTTTTTTCTTCGGAAATTACCACCCCATCTTCTGTCGCACGAAAAGTAACCCATGCCATAGCCTCTAACATGCACAACCCCTGCTTTTGTGTGGAAACGTAATTTCCCAGCGAATAGTAGCAGAGCGCACGATTTCCATTTTCACTCTCTATCCATTCTACCGGCTGTACCACATGCGGGTGGGTGCCGATAAACAAATCGGCTCCGGCCTGCGTCATCTGCTCGGCAAACGTTTCCTGATAACTGGAAGGTACCGGCGTATATTCTGTCCCCCAATGGGGGCAGACAATTACCACATCCGCAACTTCTTCTGCTGCTTCTATGTCCGATAGTACCTGGGGATTTATTGTTGTATAGTCCATATACCCGGTATTCCTGTCCCAGTCACACAGCATATCCAGATGCCCGCGAACAGACTCCGGTATCACCTCCAGGTTGGGGCCATAGGTGTAATTCAGTATGGCAAAGGTAATATCATCTATGGTAAGCAGCGGAATATCGTGACTCTCCGCCGGCTCTTTGTGAATGCCTACCATAAGTACTTCCGGGTGGTTTTCCCAAAAGGACACGCAGTTCAATAATCCGGAAACCTCCCTGTCCGCAGCATGATTGGATGCATGAAGCACCACATTGTATCCAGCCTCCGCAATAGCATCCCCCAGCTCCGTGGGAGCATTGAATTTCGGATAACCTGAAAATCCCAGCTCATTCCCGCCCAGAATGATTTCCTGATTTGTTATTTTAATATCGGCCACCTCAAGAAAATCGGAGATTCCCTCAAACAGAAAGGAATAGTCATAGGAGCCATCCGCCTGAATTCCGGCGTTTACGACTCCCATATGCATCAAATTATCCCCGGTAGCCATAAGGGTAATCTCCCGCTTCAGAAAAGCCGGTTCTGCTTCCGTAGCCTCCAGAAATGATGTGTCTTCTGCTGCTGCCTTATCGAATGAGGAGGCTTCCTGTGCCCCTGTCGTGGCAGTAGAATGCGCATCCTTCACCCCTGTCTCAGAAGAATCGTTTTCTGCCGTGACAATAGCATGCGTATCTTTCGTCTCCTTCTCAAAGAAAAGAGAGTTCATTCCCATTTCTTCCGCAAAAGAAACTGCTTCCTGCAGCCACTGCGAACTCCGGCATCCCATCAGCAGGCCTCCTGCCGACAGCAATGCAAATATTGTTATAACTAAAAAAATTCTCTTTTTCATTCGTTTTCTCAATCTATCACATTTTTTATGCCCACAATTGGGCTGTAATCCGCCCTGCCAATAATAACGCCTTTTCGAGAATTCGCGGCATGTACAATCTGTCCGTCACCGATATAAAGTGCCACATGTGTACAGCTGGCCCCGCCGTTGTTGCTATAGCAGATAATGTCTCCCAGCTGAATCTGGCTATAATCAATACTGCACCCCGCACTGCTTAACTGCCCGCCCGGTGTACGGCTGATGGAATAGCCAAAATCTGCATATATAAAGCAGGTAAAGCCAGAGCAGTCTGTGCCGCTGGCAAGGCTGCTGCCGCCGTGCACATACTGGCTGCCCACATACTGCAAAGCATAATCTACGATAGCCCTCCGCAGTTCCTTATTGGATGTATATGTGGTTGCCGGGAATTCAATATTCGTCAAAGTCTCCGACGCCTTTTGTTCCGTTATGTTTCCCCTCGCCTCAATTACCGCTCTCGCTGCAGCTTCTTCCTGTTCTTCCACAAGAGTTTTTGCGTAAATATATCCCTCTTGTACCATGACATGCTCGGCCGCTACATATCCTTCTTTCCGGGTTGTATACTGTACGCGGAGCCATTCACCGCAGTCTTCCAGCAATTTCACTTTTTCGCCCTTTTCCAAATAACCGATGCGGGCAGCATTTGTAGAGGGTTCCGGTCTGACATTCAGCCTGTCCGCCTGTACTTCCACTGTTTTTACCACATACTCGTCAATCACTGCCGCTGCGGCATCACCATGCAAAAAGTATTCTGCCTTGACATATCCTTCTACATTTCCGGAAGTAATTTGGAACCAGTCATTCTCTTCGCCGGCAGCTGCAAGAATCTGCGCCACTGCACCGTCAAAGATTTTTCCAACAATTTCCCCCTCGGTGGAGGGTTGATTTCTGACATTTACATAGTTGTCCACGTCTGCGATTACAAAATTGATGTATTCACATTCAGCCTCATTCTCAGAAACTTCTTCTGCTGACACCACGGATTCATTCTCTGCTTCCATTACCGCCTTATTTTCCGCTGCCACGGTAGGCACATCTTCCGATTTTACCGTTGCTTTGTCATCGGCGGTTTCCTGCAGCTGGCGTACAATCTCCGCGGAAAAGCCGACCGCTATATTTTCCAGACCAACTTCTGTCGACACGGCAGACTCTTTGGAAACAATCTCTTTTTGTTTATCGTTCCTTTTGAGACTGCCAATGCCAAGGCCCACAATTAGTCCCAGGCAGCACAGTATCACTGCGATACCGATTCGTTTTTTCATCCCTTGCTCCATATCTTATACATACTTTCTGACTATTACCAAAACATTATAAACCAACCGGGGCTGAAATAATATATAAATACTACTTTGCATCAAGAAGGCTTTTTTCATAGCACCACCACTCTTCTCCGAAAAGTTCACATTCTCCCACGATATCAAAATTCAATTTATCATAAGACCGAATCGCCTTTTGATTTGTCTTGCAGACCAGGAAATGCACGCTTTTCATCCCCTGGCACTTTAGCTCTTCCATACCATACTGCAATAATTTTCTTGCAATCCCCTGATTCTGGTTTTCTACCCGCACGCCAAGTCTGGACAGCTCTGCAGCTGGTTTTAGGCTTTCCGTCCAACACGGCAATTTTTCAACCGCTTCATCATCATCTATAGATATAACACCGATGATTTTTCTCTCATCATCTTTTAAACAAAATAACGCATCCCTGGACATATCGCCCTCGACTTCAATCTCACTGGGATAATTCTCATTCCATGCGCAAAATTCTGTTCCCACCAGGGAGCGATATAATGCTAAAATTTCTGTTTTATCATTTTCTGTTGCTCTTGTAAATTTCATCATAATCAATAACTAGCCTTTCTTTCCAGCGAATCAGACTGGAGCAGATTTTTACATCCGCAATACATCAAGCAGTTCCTGCCGCAGCGTCAAGATCTGTTCAACATGATAGTTTGTTATAATATCCAGTTCCTGTATTTCATCCACAGTTCTCTGATCCAGAATATTTGCACCGCATTCCTTCAGCCTTTTTCGATTTTCATCGCTAAGCCTCCCGGGCTGCTCCATTCGGCACAGCACCTCCATCTGTGCAACCAGCTGCCTGGCCTTTCCCGCGCTGATTTGAAAATCCTTCAGCTTATTGCGATTCCGTTTCAAACGCAACAGCAGCCACTGATCGGAAAAAATGGACAGCTGCCTGGCCATATCATCGATTGTGCGGGCCATTTTTTCCGTATTGGGCAGTATATCGTCACCATCGAACATATCTTCCAGAAAAACAAGCACTTCCCGTTCCAGGCTCTCCGCCGCAGAACAAATTTTTTGACTGTTATCGTAGGGAAAAATCAGCGTATTTATCAGCATGCCTACACTTAATCCGATGGCAGTGTCCCAGATTCGCCCCAATGCATAGGTCAACGGCTGAATATCCGGCGTGGTACATATGGTTGCAAGAATCAGGCAGGGCAATGTGGGTGAGAAACGGATGCGTAATAGGTTGTAAAGCGTAATCACAAGTACAATACCGATACCAGCAGCCACAAGCGGATGAATCGGCAGTAAAAGCAGCAGTACCCCTGCGGATGCGCCGAAAAGCACGCCTATGATCTGGGTCAGGCAGGACTTCACCGATCCCTTGAAGGTCGGCTCCATAGCGACCATAGCTCCCAGCATTGCAAAGATCAGTCTGGATGTGGTAGCACCATAGGCATTAACAATCACCATGGCGATAACCACCGCAGTGGCTGTCTTTACGGTTCGCAGTCCGATATGAAGCTTTGTTTTTTTGATATGCATACTCTTACTCCCTTTCCTCGCCCCTGCCCTTCTCCTTAATCATTTCTCGAACACTTCTCCGCATCAATGGCAAGTACAAGCATAAGAGCGCAGAGAGCATCCTGCGGGTCGTACACGTCTATCACATAGGTATCCGTCCAGTTGAATAATTCTTTTGATACTGCAGCAATGTTTTGCCCGGAAGCATTCCGGATATTGTAATCCCACTCAAGGAAATTCCCCTCAATCTGCCAGCCGTTGCAGTCAATGTTGTATCTCGGTTTGAAGAAACTAAGCTCCTTGCTGATACAGCCGATATACCGGTTGCCCAGGTACATCTCGAATTTCGGCAGCCAGGTCAGAATTCGTTCTTTGACGGTACCGATCTCATATCCGCCTGCATCGAAAATCTTGAGACAATGCCCCCAGGAAAGCT
>JAGASC010000344.1 GCA_017621905.1 Roseburia sp. | reverse complement strand
GTGCACAAGGAACAGGAACGCAATCATGGAATGTAGTGACAGACAAATCAAATATATATATGGAAAGGTAGTAACTGGGAAGGTACCAAACAGTTACAAAAGGAAAATAAGAATGGAAAGAAAAAATGCATGGGAGAAATACCCGGAAGGCGAAAAAAGAGAAAAAGTATATCAATTTGCAGAGGGATACAGAAAATTCATCTCTGCGTGTAAGACAGAGCGCGAGTGCGTGACTGTACTGGAAGCGAAGGCAAAAGAAGCCGGCTTCGTAAGCTTGGAAAAAGTAATCGAAGAAAAGAAAGAATTAAAAGCCGGCGACAGAGTATATGTCAACAATATGGGCAAAGGCCTTGCCATGTTTGTCATCGGAAAGAAACCGATGGAGCAGGGCATGAATATTCTGGGCGCCCACATCGATTCCCCGCGTATGGACTTAAAACAGGATCCCCTGTATGAGGATACGGATTTTGCCATGTTAGATACCCATTACTATGGCGGTATCAAAAAATATCAATGGGTAACCCTTCCTCTGGCGCTTCACGGCGTCATTGCAAAAAAAGACGGCACACTGGTGCAGGTCAATGTGGGTGATAAGCCCGGTGATCCGGTATTTGGTGTCAGTGACCTGCTGCCCCACCTTTCCGGAGAGCAGATGGAAAAGTCTGCTGCCAAGGTCATCGAGGGAGAAAACCTGGATCTGATCATCGGAAGCATACCGATGGCGTCAGAGAAGAAGGACGAAAAAGAAGCTGTAAAAGAAAAAGTTAAGGCAAATATCATGAATATCCTTACCAGGGAATATGGTATAGAGGAAGAAGATTTTCTGTCCGCAGAAATTGAGGTAGTGCCGGCCGGAGAAGCAAGAGATTACGGATTTGACCGCAGCCTGATTATGGGTTATGGCCATGACGACAGAGTGTGTGCATATCCTTCTTTTATGGCAATGCTGCAGATGGAAGAACCGGAAGCTACCAGCGTATGCCTTCTGGTAGATAAGGAAGAAATCGGAAGCGTGGGCGCCAGCGGAATGCAGTCACGTTTCTTTGAGAATACCGTGGCAGAGCTGATGGATGCTCTTGGAGATTATTCTGAACTGAAGTTAAGACGTGCACTTAAGAATTCCAGAGTGCTTTCCTCCGACGTATCCGCAGCATTTGACCCGAATTTCCCGTCCGTTATGACAAAACGCAACGCTGCTTATTGTGGCAGAGGACTTGTATTCAATAAATATACCGGATCAAGAGGAAAATCCGGCTCTAATGATGCAAACGCAGAGTACGTTGGCAGTTTAAGAGCCATCATGGACAAAAATGAAGTGTCTTTCCAGACCGCAGAGCTGGGCAAAGTGGATCAGGGCGGCGGCGGAACCATTGCCTATATTCTTGCCAACTATGGTATGAACGTCATCGACAGCGGTGTGGCAGTGCTGAACATGCATGCACCCTGGGAGATTATCAGCAAAGTAGATTTGTATGAGGCACTCCAGGGTTATGTGGCATTTTTAACAGAAATGAAATAAGGCAGAACCGGAAAGGAAACTATGGAGCAGCAGTTTTTAGAAGAATTACAACACATCGCAGGGACAGATAAGGTACACCAGATGGAGCCGATGAGCAGGCATACCACCTTCCGTGTGGGCGGACCGGCGGATGTACTGGTACAGCCGGATTACAAAACGCTTCCGGATATCATAAGACATTGCCGGAAATATGGGGAAAACTATTTTATTGTGGGCAATGGAAGTAATCTTCTGGTAGGCGATGGGGGAATCCGTGGAGTTGTCATAGAAATGGTCACAGACCAGCAGAGCCTCATTGTTTCCGGAGACCGGGTGACGGCAGGGGCCGGAATGCTGCTGTCAAAAGTGGCAAATTTTGCGGCGGATCATGAGCTGACCGGTATGGAATTTGCCTCGGGAATCCCCGGAAGCATCGGCGGTGCTGTGGTAATGAATGCCGGTGCCTACGGCGGAGAAATGAAAGATATCATTGAATCCGCAACTGTGCTTGACGCGGCAGGATGCGAGAAGATTTTAAGTCTCGAGGAATTGGAACTCGGCTATCGAAAGAGTTGTATCATTAAAAATAATTATGTCGTGACGTCTGTGACGTTAAAATTGTCCCAAGGGAATCCGGAGGCAATCCGGGACAGAATGAAGGAACTGAATGAACAGCGGCGCGCAAAGCAACCTTTGGAATACCCCAGTGCCGGAAGCACCTTTAAGCGTCCGGAGGGTTATTTTGCCGGGAAATTAATTATGGATGCAGGCCTTAGGGGATACCGGCTTGGAGGCGCCCAGGTTTCCGAGAAGCATTGCGGATTTGTAATCAATCGGGAACAGGCGACAGCTGAGGATATACATCAATTGATCGAGCATGTGTCTGCGGAGGTACATCGGCAGTTCGGTGTAAAATTAGAGCCGGAAGTAAAGATGGTAGGTGAGAGGTAATTATGAAGTTCATTATATTGACCGGAATGTCAGGTGCCGGAAAAAGTACGGCGATAAAGATTATGGAGGATATTGGTTTTTACTGTGTCGATAACCTCCCTATTGCGTTGCTGGAAAAGTTTGTGGAGCTTTCCGAGCTGCAGCAGAATACGGAGCTTCAGAAAGTTGCTGTGGGCATCGATATTCGCAGCGGACAGGCACTGGGAGAATTGCGGGAGATATTGGACCGGATCAAAGCAAGAGGCGTCACCTATGAAATTCTGTACCTGGATGCGGATGACTCGGTTTTAGTCAAACGCTACAAGGAGACCAGGAGAAACCACCCCCTGGCAGGCGGAGAACGGGTGGACAGGGGAATCGAGGAGGAGCGCAGACGTCTTGCTTTTTTAAAAGAGCGGGCGGACTACATCATAGATACCAGCCAGCTTCTGACCAGAGAATTGAAGGTGGAGCTGGAAAAAATATTTGTCCTCAATCAGGATTACAAAAATCTTTTTATTACCATATTGTCCTTCGGTTTTAAATATGGAATTCCGGCAGATTCCGATCTGGTTTTTGATGTGCGTTTTCTGCCAAATCCTTACTATGTGGATGGCTTGCGGCCGAAAACGGGAAATGACAGGGAAATTCAGGAATATGTGCTCCAGTTCCCGGAGGCCCATGAATTTTTGCATAAATTAGAAGATATGCTGAATTTTTTGATACCGAATTATATTGCGGAGGGAAAAAATCAGCTTGTGATATCCGTCGGCTGTACCGGCGGCAAACACCGCTCTGTGACTCTGGCAAATGAGCTTTACCGAATGCTGTCCGGAAGGAAAGAGTATGGGCTTAAAATTGAGCACAGAGACATAGGAAAAGATGCATTGAGAGGAAAATAGGAACAGGAGTCGAAATGTCATTTTCAAGTGAAGT
>JAGASC010000343.1 GCA_017621905.1 Roseburia sp. | reverse complement strand
TGTATCAGAAGTGATCCGTCCCGGCAAGAATACCCTTGCAGTGCTTGTCCTAAAATGGTGTGACGGCAGTTATTTGGAAGATCAGGACAAGTTTCGTACCTCCGGTATCTTCCGTGATGTATACCTGCTGACCCGTCCTCAGGACTGCATCCGTGATTACTTTACTACTACTTCACTTACGGAAGATGAGGCAGTGATCCGCATCCGCTTCGCTTTCAATGGGGACAATGTACCCACCAAGATCAAGGTGCTGAATGCATCCGGCAAAACGGTTGCCACCGGAGCAGCAAAAGCATTTGATGGAGGAACACTCTTCCACCATCAGTCCATCTTAAACGTAAAGGATCCAATCCTTTGGAACCCGGAGCAGCCGTATCTCTATACGCTGGTCCTGGAAACACCAAACGAAGTAATCACCGACCGCATTGGTTTGAGAGAGATCTACATTGAAAACAACAAGGTTTACTTAAATGGTCATTCCATTAAGTTCCGGGGTGTCAACCGCCATGATTCTGACCCTGTTACCGGTCCTGTGATCAGTGTAGAACACATGAAGCGTGACTTGCGCATGATCAAAGAGCATAATTTCAATGCGATCCGTACCAGCCATTATCCAAACGCTCCCATGTTCTATCAGCTGTGTGATCAGTATGGATTCCTGGTAATCGACGAGGCAGACCACGAAAGCCACGGTGCCGCAGAATTATACTGCAGTGAAAATGACCGTTGGGAAGACCATGTAGAGCACTGGAATGAGCCCTTTGCAGATAATCCAGAATTTTTGGAAGCTACTATGGACCGAACCCAGCGTTGTGTCCAAAGAGACAAGAACCGCCCTTGCGTGATTGCATGGTCCATGGGTAACGAAAGTGCCTACGGATGCTGTTTTGAAGCTGCGCTTGCCCGGACCAAACACTTTGACCCTGCCAGACTGACCCATTATGAAAGTGCTCAGTATCGCAGCCGCAAACGTAAATATGACTTTTCCAACATTGACCTGTATTCCAATATGTACCCTTCCCTGGAAACATTGCAGGAATATGTGGACAGCAATCCGGATAAGCCTTATCTGATGTGCGAATACTCTCATGCAATGGGTAATGGCCCGGGAGATCTGGAAGACTATTGGCAGTTCATCCAAAAATATGAACTGATGAGCGGCGGTTTTGTTTGGGAATGGTGTGACCACGCTGTTTACAAAGGAGAGGCGGAAAACGGCAAAGCAATGTACTGGTATGGCGGAGACCACGGGGAATATCCTCACGATGGAAACTTCTGTGTTGACGGTCTTGTATATCCGGACCGCACTCCACATACAGGTCTTATGGAGTATAAGAACATCCACCGTCCTATTCGTGTCATTGACTTTGACCAGAACACCGGTATCGTAACCTTCCATAACTACATGGATTTTGTTGCAATGAACCAGTACCTGACCATGACCTATGAAGTGACCTGCGACGGTGATATCATCAGCTTCGGCGAAGTAGACAGGGTACCTGCTATTTTCCCCCACGGAGAAGGTACACTTCGTTTAAACCTTCAGGTGCCGGCAAAAGGCCGCTGCTACTTAAAACTGAATTATTTCTTAAAAGATGAGACAGAGTTACTTCCTTCCGGCTTTCCGTTAGGATTTGACGAGGTACATCTGTCCAACACGGATGAGCGTAACCAGAAAGCGCTTTTGATGTGGAAGCCAAAGACAATTACCGAAGACTCCATTACGGTTACCGAAGAAGATCGTTATCTTACGATTCAGACTGCTGACTTCTCCTATCGTTATGATAAGTTCAAGGGTGTCTTCAGCCAGATGACATTCCACGGCAATGAGCTGTTGGATCGTCCTATGGACCTGAACATTTGGAGAGCACCTACAGATAATGACAGAAAGTTAAAGCTCCACTGGATGGCAGCGCATTATGACAAAGCAGTGACCAGAGCCTACCGGACACACTATGTGGCTGCAGACAGTGAGGTACGTATCCACTCCGATGTTTCCATTGCCGCTCTGTCCGTACAGAGATTCATGGACATTGAGATTGACTGGACGGTTTCTGTAAACGGAGCTGTTACCGCCAACATCCTGGCAAAGAGGAACATGGAATTCCCGCAGTTACCAAGATTTGGACTTCGTCTGTTCCTTCCGGACGCTTTAGAACAGGTAACCTACTATGGTTTAGGCCCTGTAGAGAACTATCCTGACAAGCACCATGCAGCTTATCACGGATTCTTTACGGATACGGTTACCGGACTTCACGAGGATTACATCAGACCCCAGGAAAACGGTGCGCACGGCGAATGTGATTACATGATCCTTGAGAGCGAGTCACTGCGCGTGACAGCCATCGGACCGGAGGGCTTTAGCTTTAACGCTTCCCACTATACACAGGAAGAAATGACAACCAAGAAACACAACTATGAGCTTTTGGAATGTGGCAGCACGGTTCTGTGTCTGGACTATAAACACAATGGCATCGGCTCCAATAGCTGTGGACCTGATTTGATAACAAAATACCGCCTCGATGATGCCCAGATTGATTTCACGGTTCGCATCATCCCCGAAATGAGATAAAGGAAAATCCATGAACGTAGGTGTTGTTGGTACCGTTCCGGAACAACATTTTTATACCAGTGCACTTGCAACTGCATGCCGTGCACTGGTAGCACCAATTGAAATGGCAACCGGTGTTCAGGCATATTTGGAACATCTTTGTAGAGTCAGCTGTTTCCATTACAAAATGGCTCCTGCAGTTTCTGCAGGAGCCCTATAAGCCGGATCACATCCCTATTCCACTTCATACGCATAAACACGTAGTATTATGTTGCCGCTTTCCATCAGTTCAAAAGTCTCGATATAGACAGGATTCTCACCGCCGTAAACCGTCTTATCCTCTGAGAATCCGGGCTTGTTATCTTGAAACAAGCCATCTGCCAACACTTTGGCCTGGCTGCCGCCGCCTTCTTTCAGACTGTAGTCATAGGAAATATATCCTTCCTTATCAATGCTCAGTTCCTCCTCATAAACACATTGTGCATTCTCCTCAAAATCTGCCATACTCCAGCCTTTTACGGTTGCAACAACTCTCTGCACAGGGCTCAGTTCTCCAACTTCCGCCTCTTGCTCAGTTTCTGCACCAGTGCTGTCCGCTTCTTTCTCTATCTCTTCCAGGTATTTTGCCACCGCTGCCTCGTCACCTTTATCTTGGGGAATGGGAAGCTCGAACAAAGCGTTTACGCCCTCGTATTCCTGATTACGGGATATTCTACCGGTTACCTCATCCATCACAAAAGCCTTGTTATTGTAAAAGGAACCGTCACTGACGCCAAGATACACCCCTCTTTCCGCAAATATTTCTACATTGTCGCACTCCATGATGCGGTACTGTATCCCATCCAACACATCTTCAGAGTATCCGCCTCCCAAGGTATGGGCATTGTAATCTACCATAGGAAGGCCTTTGATATAGGGGCTTACATAGAAGGGATCC